>JAHFPI010000175.1 GCA_023266795.1 Rhodospirillales bacterium | reverse complement strand
TCCGGGTGAAGGCGATCAGGTCGCCGCGCGGCGACCAGACGGGACCGGCATATTTTCCGTCGCCGAAGGTGATGCGGTGCGTACCGCTGCCGTCCGAATTCATCACATAGAGCTGCTGCGAGCCGCTGCGGTCCGATTCAAACACGACATATTTGCCGTCCGGAGAGTAAGACGGGCTGGTGCTGATCGAATTGTCGCGCGTCAGCTGCGCCACGCCGTGATTGCGCAGGTCCATCGTGTAAATATCGCTATTGCCGTTTTTCGTCAGGCTCATGATCACCTTGTTGCCGTCGGGAGAAAAACGCGGCGAGAAGGTCATGCCCGGAAAATCCCCCAGCACTTCCTGACGGCCTGAATCGATGTCGTAAAGATAGACGCGAGGCCTGTTGTTGTAATACGCCATATAGGTGATCTGCTGAACCGTCGGCGAGAAGCGCGGCGTGAGGACAAGCGACCTGCCATCCGTCAGGAAATGGTGGTTCTGCCCGTCCTGATCCATGATCGCCAGCCGCTTGACGCGGTTGTTATAGGGGCCGGTCTCGGAAATGTAAACGAGACGGCTGTCAAAATAACCCTCCTCGCCGGTGATGCGCTTGTAAATCGCATCCGCGATGATGTGGCCGATCCGGCGCCAGTTGGAAGGCGTCGTCATATAAGCCATGCCGACCAGCTGCTGCTCGGCGGAAACATCCCAGAGCCTGAACTCGACGCGCGTGCGGCCATTCCCCGTTTTGCTCAGGATGCCCGTCACCAGCGCCTGCGCGTTGATCGCGCGCCATTCCTTGAAATCCGGATTGGCCTGTGCCGCCCGCGCATCCTGAATGAACGATTTGGAATCCAGCGGACGGAAAAGACCCGAACGGCTCAGGTCATCGGAGATCACGTCCACCAGATTATGCCCCAGTTCCTGATCCACGTCCGCCGATCCGGAAAAATCCGGTATCGCGATCGGCATCGGGTTAACCTGTCCGCGCGTGACGTCGATCTTCAGCTCCGCTTTTGCAGGAACAGTACCCGCCGCAAGAAAAACAATAACAGTGAAAAATGCCAACAGGGTGCGTGAAGCTCTCATCAGAACATATCCTTCGGGTTGAATGTAACGGTGACGGTATTCCAAGTATCATATTTATCAGGCGGCAGCTCAAAAGGCGAGCAGGAACTGTTCCTGACCGCCCGAAGGGCGCTATCCGCCACAGCCCTGTAAACGCCGTCCGTATTGTAGCGTATGACATCGACAACCCGCGCCTCGCGCAGGGTGCGGTCCTGATTTATAACCATAAAAATGTCAACGGCTATGTTCTCGGCATCCTTCGCCCCAATAGGCACGTTCCAGCAGCGCTCCAGCTGCCCCCGCAGGGCGTCTTCCTCGCTCATGGTCATCTTCTCTCCCAGCGGCGCATTCTGACCCGGCGCGGGGGTTCCGTTCTGGTTCGCATCCGAAGGCTCGGTATTCTTGTCTTTGGGCACGGCCAGATTTTTCAGCACCGAAGCAAAATCCCTGGGCGGCGTTTTCTTCACGTCCTCCTTCTTGGTATTCTTGGTTTTATCCGGAAGCGCGTTTTCATCCACCGTTTCGGCCTTGACCTTCTTGTCTTCCGGCTTGGGCTTTTCCTTTTCGGGCGCCACGGCCTCCTGCGATGTATTCTGCGGCGCGGGCGGCGGCGGTTTGGCCTCCGGCTTCGGTTCGGGCTTTTCCGGCGGCGCCACCGGTTTCGGCACGACCTTGTCTGTCTGGGTCACCTTCGCGACCTCGATGAAATCCACGGTGATGGGCGGCGGAATAATAAACTCGTGCCGGGACAAAAACGGCAGGCCGGCCACGGCGACAATGAAAATCGCCGTGTGAAAAGCAGCAGATATGATGAGTGAGCTGCGCCGCATTCTTTCGTTATCCTGTTTACTTCTCCTGCGCCGTCCCCGGATCGGTAATGAGCGCAATCTTGGTGAATCCGGACGTGCTGACAGACGCCATGACGCCCATCACCTGACCGTATGAAAGATGATGGTCGGCCCTGATATAAACCCGCCGCTCCGGATTTTCGTGGGCAATCGCCTCCAGAATCCCTTTCAGGCGGTCGATGGTGACAGGGGTCTGCCCCATAAAAATGCGCCCCTTCTCATCCAGCGTAAGTTCGAGCGGGGCGTTGTCCTGCTGGTTGAGCGCCTTGGCCTGCGTCTTGGGAAGGTCAATCGCCACGCCCGCCGTCAGCAGCGGCGCCGTCACCATAAAAACGATCAGCAGCACCAGCATCACATCCACCATCGGCGTGACGTTAATGTCCGACATAACCTTATGCGCGCGTCTTCGCCCGTGCGCCCTTTTTTCGAGCTTGACGCCCATCAGCGTTTCCCCTGCTGCTCAAGATGCCGGCCCAGAATGGAGCCGAATTCCGCCGAAAAAGCCTCCAGCCTGTCGCCGTAGCGCCCCAGATCAGTGGAGAATTTATTGTAAGCCACCACCGCCGGAATGGCGGCAACGAGGCCCAGCGCGGTCGCAAACAGCGCCTGCGCGATTCCCGGCGCGACGACGGCGAGACTGGTGTTCTGTGCGCTGGCGATGGCGGAAAAGCTGTTCATGATCCCCCATACCGTCCCGAACAACCCGATGAAGGGTGCAGTCGATCCCACCGTCCCCAGAAAAGTCATGTATTTTTCGAGCAGGTTGAGTTCGCGGTTGATCGAAGTGGCCATCGCGCGGTCGATCCGCTGCTGCAGGCCCGCGCGCAGGTCGCCGTCAATGCCGGTATTACCGCCTTCCACCGTCAGGTTCCATTCGTTCATGCCCGCGCAGAAAGTGCGTGCCATCGGATCCCCGGCCTTGCTCTGGAGGCGCTTGTAGATCTTTTCCAACGCCTCACCGGACCAGAAGGAATTCTCGAACTTGTTGGCCTTGACGTCGAGGCTCTTGAAGGTCATCCACTTGTCGAAAATGATCGCCCAGCTCCAGACCGACGCCGAGACGAGGATCAGCATGATCGTTTTGACAATCAGGTCGGCCTGCAAAAACAGGCTCCAGACCGACAGGTCATGCGCCGCATGCGAACCGGCAAGGGCTGTTGCTTGAATGGCGGTAGCTGGATCCATAGTGTTCTCTCCTCTTAAGTCTTTGAACTAAATATCTTCCTGATCTCTGCGGGTAATCTAACAGCTTTGAACTGGCTATCAATACACACAAGCGTGACTTTCATCTCCGTAATCAGCCTGTCCCCGCTATAGACATCCTGCTGCATTTCCATACTGGCGCCGCCTACTTTGGTTATTTTCGACTTCATCAGCAGCAGGTCGTCAACTCTGGCGGGGGATTTGTAATTAACGTTCATGGCGACCACGGCAAAAGCCGTGCCTGAGTCTTTGAAAATCTGCGCATGATCGAACCCCGCCGCCCGCAACATCTCCGTCCGCCCGCGCTCGGCAAAGCGCAGATAGCTCGCATGATACACAATGCCGGCGGCGTCGGTGTCTTCAAAGTAAACGCGGATTTTTAATTGATGTTCGGACACAACCCTGTCAACTCTCGCCTTCCGGCGCGTCGATCATCAGCGCCATTTGCCGGTCTTTTGCGCCCTGCGGCAGGGGCAGGCCGAGGTATTTGTAGCCGGCATCGGAAATCATCCGGCCCCTCGGCGTACGGATAATCAAACCGCATTGGATCAGATAAGGTTCCACAACTTCTTCGAGAACATCGCGCTGCTCCGACAATGCTGCTGAAATCGTTTCAATCCCGGCAGGCCCGCCGCCGTAGTTTTCGGTGATGCAGCGCATATAACGGCGATCCATTGAATCAAGCCCCTGCTTGTCGACTTCCAGTTTTAGCAAAGCGGCATCGGCAATTTTGGCATCGACCTTTTTTACCTTGTCCACAGCCGCAAAATCGCGCACGCGGCGGGTCAGCCGTCCGGCAATGCGCGGCGTGCCGCGCGAACGGCGGGCAATCTCGAAAGCGCCCTCCGGCGTGATGTCCATGCCGATAATATCAGCACCGCGTGAAACAATCAGCGACAGTTCTTCCGGTGCATAGAACTCCAGCCGGATCGGGATGCCGAAACGCTCGCGCAGCGGACTGGTAATCAGCCCCGAACGGGTCGTCGCCCCCACCAGCGTGAAAGGCGGCAGGTCTATC
>JAHFPI010000174.1 GCA_023266795.1 Rhodospirillales bacterium | reverse complement strand
TGCATGTTCGAACATCATTCCCAACCTCTCCTTCCTCACGATCAATGGCTGATGCGGATGATGATGTCCGTGCTGACGGCGCTGGCGATTATCGGCGTCTCTCTGGTAACGGGCATTCTCGGGTATCATTTTCTGGGGGATCTGCCGTGGATCGACGCGTTGTTGGAGTCCTCGATGATCCTCGGCGGCATGGGGTCGATAGCGTACATGACGACTGACGCAGTGAAATTTTTTGCCTCGTTTTACGCGCTGTACAGCGGCCTCGTCCTGGTCGCCACGACAGGCATCATTCTGGCGCCGTTCCTGCACCGGATGCTGCACCATTTCCATGCCGAAAAACGTCCGTCGGATAAATAGCCATCAATATTGTTAATGCTTTGAATATAAATAGCAATTTTCTGCTAAAGCCCCTATTTTGAATCAATAGTTGATTGACATAATATATGTCTATCTGTTAGTATCCAACAAGCATATATGCAGAAAGGATTTCTTCACGTGAGCAGCGGCGGCCTGCAAGGTCAGTTCAATTCCAGTCCCTCCCGGGAAGCGGTGGACGCTTTCGTGGAGTCTGCCATAGCGGGGGATATTGCGGCGGTCACAGAATTTCTGGACAAATATCCGGGCACCATCAATAACAAAAATAAAGACGGCTGGCCGGCCCTGATCCCCGTAGCCTGGAAGGGGAGCACGTATATGGTCGAGTTGCTGTTGAAAAGGGGCGCTGACGCCAATCAGAGGGATCATAGCGGTTGTACGGCGCTGATGCATTCAGCACGGAAAGAATACAGGGAGATCGTCGAACTCCTGCTGGAAGGGGGGGCTTCCCTCGATGTGCAGGATAATTCCGGCTCCACGGTCCTGACAGGACATGCGCATCAGGGATCAGAGGTGCTCGCCATGCTCGAGCAGTGGCCTGAAAAGCAAAGGCAGCGTCTCGCGGAGCAGGCGGCGGAACATGCGCGGTGGTTAAAAGCGACAGATTGCTCTCTGGGAACGCAGCGTCCTATCCTCGTGCCGCGACCGTTCAATTTTTCCGGCGCGAAATAAAAAACTCTCTGATACGCAGACCTACGCGCTGAGACGCGCCTTGCGCTGCCCGGTTTTTTCGGCGAGCAGGGCGTTGTAGGCGTTGATGATGGCGTCGACATAGCCCTTCAGGTAGGGGAATATCGCGTAATCCGATTTGGCCATCGCGTCCTGCGCGGCGTTGATCTCGAAAAACAGCAGCGTGCCGTCGGGGCGGAGGCAGCAGTCGAACCCCAGATAGTCGAGGCCGGCGGCTTCATAAATTTTTTCGATTGAATCCCGCGCCGCCGGCGACAGCTTTTCCGTGAACGTGGCCAGCATCTGCTGCTCCAGATCGCGCAGGGCTTGGCTGTCCTTCATCAGGTCGTTGCGGGAGGCGGCATGGACTTTCCACTGGGCGGCGGCGATGGAATGCCGCAGGTACATTTTGCCGCCGAGCATGACGAAACGGGTTTTGATATAAAGCCCGTCGGCGTTTTTGTATTCGCTGAACTGTGTCATGTAAAAATAGGCGCCGTCGAAAGCGAGGCAATCCAGCAGCCCCGCGTCGGCGGGGGATTTGAGCAGGACGACGCCGCGCCCCTGATGAGTCCCGCAGGGGCGGACGATCACGGGGTATGAAAAACCTTTTTCGTCAACTTCCGCCAGAACGTCCGCCGGATTCTTCGGCTGGAAACGGACCGTCTTCGGAATCTCGATTCCCGGCAGATGGTGGAATTTCTGGTAGATGGTATCGCGCCGCGTCTCGGCGATTTTGCGCGGCTCGTTGAAAATAGGGACGTCCGGCCAGTGCTTGCTGACGCCGTCCAGAAGGGCCGTCACCCGCGCCAGGCTTTTCGTCATGCTGTCGGCGTCGGTGATGCAGTTCACAAAAATCGCCGGCTTGGAGACCTGACGGTCCTTGGTCTCGAACCACAGGATCGGGACGGAGAGCCTGCTCTGCGCCGGCGCGCGCGTATAATTGCGGAAGTCCGTGTTGCCTTCCCAGCCGTAGAGCATTTTGCCGTTTTGATCGAGGCCGACGACCGTGGCGTTTCTGCTGTCGTTAACGCCGAGGAGAAACGTATACACAGGGCTGTTCATGGAATTTTTCTCTAATAAAGTTTCAGGGTGGGTGCATTATTCGCTTATTATCCCCTTGATTTCAAGTGTTTTTAAAAACGGTTTTTTTCTTGTTTTCTTCACAAAGACGCCGTACAAAGCCTATTAAATATTCTCCGGAGGTTAAGAAATGAAAAAAGAACAGGCGCCGCATCACGATTTGGGTTCCGCGCTGCATATCTCGAAAACCACCCATGCCCACCGGAAAAGGTCTATCAGCAAAACGGTCAGTTGGCGTCTGCTGGGCTCTATCGACACATTTATCATCGCCTACATCGTGACCGGCGAGGTAAAAAGCGGCGCTTTTATCGTCAGCGCCGAGATGGTCACCAAGATGATTCTGTACTACCTGCACGAACGCGGCTGGGCGCATATCCGCTGGGGCCTGAAGTAATTAACCATAATCCATAGATTCTTTATGGAGAAACGTTGAATGCCTTTCCGCTATCTGCTACGGTGCGGTCTTATTTTATGAGCATTTAAGGCCGGAATATGCAGAATCATCTCGACGAACTTGAAGCGAAGACAATATATATATTGCGGGAAGCCTATAACCGGATCAAGCCGATGGGCATGCTCTGGTCGATCGGCAAGGATTCGACGGCGCTGCTGTGGTGCATCCGCAAGGCGTTTTTTGGCCGCGTGCCTTTCCCGATGATCCAACTGGATACCAGCATGGAAGAGCCGGAAGTGTATACCTTCCGCGACTGGCTGGTGAAGGAGTGGGGCTTCGAGCTGAAGGTCGAGATGTGCCCGCCCGAAGAGGAAATGGACCAGACCCTGCCGCCCAACACCCGCGCCGCCGCCCGCAAGACCGAGGGCCTCAAAAATCTGATGGCGCGCGAAAAATACAAGGGCGTGATTGTCGGCATCCGCCGCGACGAGCAGAGCATGCGCGCCAAGGAGCGCGTTTTCAGCCCGCGCAGTTTCGACGGCACGTGGGATTACAAGGACCAGCCCGCCGAATTCTGGGATCAGTATAAAACCGAATTCCCCGAGGGCACGCATGTGCGCATCCACCCCATCCTGCACTGGCGGGAGATCGACATCTGGCGCTACACCCAGCGCGAGAACATCCCGATCGTGCCGCTGTACCTTGCGCGCAACGGCATGCGTTTTCGCTCGCTGGGCGAGAAGAACATCACCTTCCCGATCAAGAGCAACGCCTCCACCATTCAGGAAATCATCGACGAACTGGAAGTGACAAAAACATCCGAGCGCGCCGGACGCTCCATGGACAGCGAAACCGAAGACAGCTTCGAACGCCTCCGCCGCAGCGGGTATATGTGATGCAGAAACAGGAAAACAAACTCGGCGTCGTTATCGTCGGCCATGTGGACCATGGCAAATCGACGCTGATCGGCCGCCTGCTGCACGACACCGGCAGCTTCATGGACGGGAAATACGAGGAGCTGCGGGCCGTGTGCGAGCGCCGCAACGTGCCGTTCGAATGGTCCTTCCTGCTGGACGCCTTTCAGGCCGAGCGCGATCAGGCGGTGACGATCGACACCACGCAAATCTGGTTCAAGAGCAAAAAACGCCCCTACGTCATCATCGACGCGCCGGGCCACCGCGAATTTCTCAAGAACATGATCAGCGGCGCGGCTTTTGCCGATGCCGCCATCCTCGTGATCGACGCGCTGGAAGGCGTGCGCGAGCAGACCAAGCGCCACGCCTACCTCCTGCACCTGCTGGGTTTGCAGCAGATCGTCGTCGCCGTCAATAAAATGGACAGCGTAGGCTATGACGTAAAACGCTTTAACGAGGTCAGCGGCGAGATCACCGCCTATCTCAAGGGTATCGGCGTCACGCCGCATTCGATCATTCCTGCGGCGGCGCGGCACGGCGAAAATATCGCCGTCCGATCCGAAAACATGCCGTGGTACAAGGGACTGACGCTGCTCGAGACGCTGGATTCCTTCGGGCCGGTCACCATGCCGGTGGAGCGGCCGCTGCGCTTTCCGGTGCAGGACGTTTACCGTTTCGACGAGCAGCGCATCATCGCCTGGCGC
>JAHFPI010000173.1 GCA_023266795.1 Rhodospirillales bacterium | reverse complement strand
CAGACTGCACTCCCAACTCACCGCCTGTATCTGACGCATCCCTGCGCATAGGCAAAGTATCCCCTTGGTTAAAGACAATCCCCCCACCTTATATTCTGCGCCAATACCGTTAATTTTAGATAAATCTGTTTAAAAACAGATAGTTATGGGGGTAAATAATGTTGTGGTTTTAGTGGCAATGCCAGCCCGGATACCGGGTTAATTTATTATTTTGGTAGATTTTTTATTCTGATTTGTACGGATTCCAAGCTGGACATGTCACCATCCCGGCGGATGTCTTTCTTGTCGTCCTTAGTTTCATATGCTAGACCATCAATACTTGCGCCTGCTAAACCAAAGAGTTGCATAACATGAGTGGTTGTTTTAATACCGTCGAGATGGGTGTTCCGGAAGATGCCACGACCGCGTGTTCTTTTGCTATACGCGCCGCGCAGGCAGAGGATTACGCAGCAATTCTCGCAGTCCTGAAAACGGCCAATTTTCATCACATCCCTTCTGCGGAAATGCCCGAGCTTGATCTGGACTGCTGTTTTGTTGCCGAACGCGGCGGGCATATCGTCGGCGTTGCCGGCTACAAAATGATAGTGCCGGGTGAGGGCAAGACAACGCTGATGGCGGTGGATCCGGCGATGCAGGGCGCGGGGCTTGGCATGGCGCTGCAGCGCCGCCGCCTGAAGGCTATGCGGGAGCTGGGGGCGCGGGCGGTGACCACCAATGCCGATCTGCCGCACGTCATTGCGTGGTACAAAAAGCATTTCGGTTATCGGGAAGTCGGGCAACTGGCAAAGATACATGCATTCGGCGATCCCGGCATTGACCATTGGACGACACTCAGGATGAATCTGGATGCCTGGCAGGAGAGGGATGCGGTATGACGATGACGACAGGTAAACTTATTATCAATACCGCCATTACCGGCATGGTGCCGATGAAGGGCAATAGCCCGCATGTGCCGATCTCCCCGAATGAGATTGTCGATGATGCGCTGGCCTGCGCCGAGGCGGGTGCTGCCATGCTTCACCTGCACGCGCGCGATGCTGATGGCGCGCCGACATGGAACCCCGATATTTATGGCGAGATCATCACCCGCATCCGCGCGGATCGTCCGGATATTATCCTCTGCACCTCTCTCAGCGGCCGCCGCGTTTCCGATGTTGACAAGCGCGCCGCCGTACTCGACCTTGATGGCGATGCCAAGCCCGATATGGGCAGCCTTACCCTTGGTTCGCTCAACTTTTCCCGCGAGCCTTCGCAGAATTCTCCCGAGACCATTCAGGAGCTTGCCCGCCGCATGCTGGAGCGCGGCATCAAGCCGGAACTCGAGGCTTTTGAGCCGGGCATGATTCACTACGCCAAGTACCTTCAGAAAAAAGGGCTCATTAAAGGCCCGTGGTACATAAACATTCTGCTCGGCTCTCTCGGGACTTCGCCGGGGGAGATCCGTCAGTTGTCCCATATGGTCGATATGCTGCCCGCCGATGCTGTTTGGGGCGCGGCCGGCATCGGGTCATGCCAGCTTGGGATCAACGCTGCCGCGCTGATTATGGGCGGCCATGTGCGGGTGGGGCTGGAAGACAATCTTCATTACGATGTCGCGCGCAGCCGTCTGGCGACCAATGTCCAGCTTATCGAACGCATCAGCCGCCTTGCCGGAGAGTTCGAGCGCGGGATCGCGATACCGGAGGAGGTGCGGGTAATGCTTGACATCAGGAAATCCCCGTTACGGAGCGTGGGCGGCATGAGGAATGCGGCGGTTTGAACTATTAAATAAAGGAGCTTTGTCATGGAATACAGCGGGCCGGCGTCGATAACCTGGGGGACGTTTGAGCAGAGGGAACAACACCGCCTCTCGCTTTTTTCGCAGACATGGACGCAGAAGGTTCCCAAGGTTTTTGAAGATGTTCCGCGCTATTACCGTCTGGGAAATATTGTTGCAAGTCTGGGGATGTGGGAATTGTGGGTCTGGCAATTCGTCAGGACGATCAAGCTGTTCCCGCAATGCAAGGTTCTCGATGTATGCGCCGGAACCAATTCCATCGGCATCAGACTCCTGAAAAAACAGCCGGATATTTCCGTGACGGCCATTGACCGCAGCAAGGAAATGCAGGTGCAGGGGAAAAAGGATGCGGAAAAACTGGGTTTTCACATTGACAGCGTCATTCAGGATGTGCACGAACTACCGTTCCCTGATAATACTTTTGATGTGATCACCCTTCAGGCGGCTTCGCGCCACCTCCAGTTATTTAAGGTGCTGCCGGAAATCTACCGTGTACTCAAGCCGGGCGGGTATTTTTATCATTGTGACATGCTTAAGCCGACCAACCGCTTTGTCGAGTGGCTTTATCTGCGTTATTTGAGCTTTTCGGTTCCCATGACGGCGCTGATTTTCGGGTCGTCCAAGGCTTCCCGCGATTGCGGCGCGTATTTCAGGGATGCAATCCACAATTTCTACACGCCGGAAGAATTATCCGGCATCTTCAAGCTCATCGGCTTCTCTCCGGTAACGTGCTATACGGGCATCTGGGGCGGGATGGTCGGCTTTCACAGTGCGAAGAAGCCTGCATAAGGCATCTGGGATTAGTCTGCCACAACGACCAGCACATGCTTCTTTTTGCCGGCAGATAATTTAATCGTTTTGTCCGTCGAGAGGGAGTTGAGGTTGACGACCTGTTGGTCGCTTTCCACCTTTTCATCGTTGATGCGGGCGCCGCCGCCGGCAATCAGGCGTCGCGCCTCGCTACCCGAAGCCGCCAGTCCTGCATCTTTAAAAAGCGCAAAAGCAGGTATGCCTGCCGCCAGTCTGGTGCGGGGAAGAGTGATGGTGGGCAGACCCTCCGCCGCCGCGCCTTCTTCGAAAGTCTGACGCGCTGTTTCGGCGGATTCCATGGCGGTTTTTTCTCCATGGCACAGTTTTGTGGCTTCGAAAGCCAGAACTTTCTTGGCCTCGTTGATTTCAGAACCCTGAAGTTTTTCCAGCCGTGCGATTTCATCCATCGGCAGTTCGGTATAAATTTTCAGGAAGCGGACAACGTCCGCATCCTCGACATTGCGCCAGAACTGGTAAAATTCGTAAGGGCTGCGCATATCAGCATTCAGCCAGACGGCCCCCGATGCGGACTTGCCCATCTTCGCGCCCGATGAGGTCATGATGAGCGGGCAGGTCATGCCAAAAGATTCCTTGCCCAGCACGCGGCGTATCAGCTCGACGCCGTTGACGATATTGCCCCACTGATCCGAGCCGCCTGTCTGGAGGGTGCAGCCGTATCTTTTGCAAAGCTCGAGGAAATCATAAGCCTGCAACAGCATGTAATTGAATTCAAGGAATGTCAGCGGCTGTTCGCGCTCAAGGCGCAGTTTGACGCTGTCCATTGTCAGCATCTTGTTAATGGTAAAGTGATGCCCGTAGTTCATCAGAAAATCGATATATTTTATATCTTCAAGCCATTCGGCGTTGTTGACCATGATCGCGCCCGGAATGTATTTGCCGAACACGCCTTCGATGGTTTTGATGTTGCTGCTGATTTCGGCACCGGTCAGTTGCTTCCTGATCTCCGTTTTGCCGGAGGGGTCGCAGATTTTACTGGTGCCGCCGCCCAGCAGGACAATCGGTTTATGACCGCATTTCTGGTACCAGCGTTGCAGCATGACCGGAAAGAGATGCCCGATGTGCAGGCTAGGGCCCGTCGGGTCATAACCATTATAGGAAATGACAGTACTGTTCAGGAGCTGCTTATCCAGCCCCTCCAGATCGGTGCATTGGTGCAAAAACCCGCGTTCCTGCATGATTTTAAGAAATTCCGAGCGTACAGCAGCCATCATTTGCCTCATTTATCCAGTTCGCCTACTATATAATGAACGGGATTGAATGCCAATGACGATATACAGGGTTATAGGGTTGATGAGCGGCACTTCGCTGGATGGCGTGGATGCGGCGTTGTTGCGCACGGATGGCGAGGGTCATGTCGTGCGCGAGGCCTTCCTGACGGTGCCCTACGCGGAAAGCCTGCGGGAGGAGATTCGCGCCTGTTTCGGAAGGCCGCACGGGCAGGTGAAGGACGTGGAGAAGGCCCTGACCGTCGCCCATGTGGAAGCTGTCCGTAAACTGGGCGTTCCGTTGAGCGACATCGACCTGATCGGTGATCGGA
>JAHFPI010000172.1 GCA_023266795.1 Rhodospirillales bacterium | reverse complement strand
TTGTCGGTCAGGGAAAAGAGTTTCCGGTACTGCTCGGCCAGCGCGGCGGTTTCTTTTTTGTCGAGGTCGGCGTCGAACCAGAAGTTTTTCAGGGCGGCGGCGGCCTTTTTGTTCTGGCCGAGGCCGAGCAGCGCCGTCATATGAAGCGTGAGCCCTCTGGCGGTTTTGGGCGGGTTCTGGTCGAACCAGGCCGCGATTTCGGAGGGGCGGAGGGCGGCGGTGGCGTCGTCCTTCTCGATACGGCTGCGGAATTTGTAGAGTCGCGGCCAGTCGTAATTTTCCAGCGAAAAGCGGATCAGGTCGCGGGGGGCGACGGGATTGCTTGTTTCTGTCGCATTCAGCCAGACCGCGAGCTTCTGCGCCAGCGGAGACGGGTCGTTTTTAAGGGCGCTGAAATCCGGCTCCTGACCGCTGGCGGCGGCGGCGAACAGGGCGAAAACTAGTATAAAGCCCGTTAAAACGCCTAAAAAGGCAGGTTTTACGCCGCGCCGCTTGCTCATTCTGTCAAGGGAAGGTAGAGTGAGCGGTAATTTTAAAGGAGAATAATCATGGCTCAGTTCAAAGGCTCTATCGTCGCGCTGGTGACCCCCTTCAAAAAGGGAAAGGTCGATATCGACGCTTTTCAAAAACTTGTTGAATGGCATATTGCCAGCGGCACTCATGGACTCGTTCCTTGCGGCACAACAGGTGAAACACCGACCCTTCACGATGCGGAACATAAGCGCCTGATCGATGCCTGTATCGAGGCGGCAGGGTGCCGGGTGCCGGTGATTGCCGGCGCGGGGTCCAATTCCACGGAAAAAGCGGTCGATCTGGCGCGCTACGCCGAGAAAAGCGGGGCACAGGGTATTCTAGTCGTTACGCCCTACTATAACAAGCCTACGCAGGAAGGCCTGTACCAGCATTACAAGGCGATCAACGACGCGGCGGGCCTGCCCATAATTCTTTACAACGTGCCGGGACGGACGGGCGTGGAAATTTCGGTGGATACGGTGATCCGCCTCGCGGGGCTGAAACGGGTCGTCGGCATCAAGGACGCTTCGGTGGATCTGTCGCGGCCGCTGCAATTGCGCGTGGCGCTGGGCGATAGTTTCATCCAGCTTTCCGGCGAGGACGCGACGGTCGCGGCCTATCTGGCGCAGGGCGGGCACGGCTGCATTTCCGTGACGGCCAACGTGGCGCCGAAGCTCTGCGCCGATCTGCACAACTACTGGCAGAAGAAGGACTGGAAAAATTTCGAGCGCGTACGCGACGTCCTTTCGCCGTTGCACAAGAACCTGTTCATCGAAACCAGCCCGTCGCCGGCGAAATACTGCCTCGCGCGGCTGGGCAAATGCCTCGAGGAGCAGCGCCTGCCGCTGGTGCCGGTGACGGCCGCCACGCGCCAGAAGCTCGACGAGGCGATGGAATTCGCGGGGCTGTTCAAAGTCGCCGGAAAGAAGCTGAAGCGGGTTGGTAAACGCTAATCTATGGCCAAAAAGAAAAAAGACGATGACCCGAATTCAAAGACCGTCGCCCAGAACCGCAAGGCGCGGTTCAACTATTTTATCGAGGACACGATAGAGGCCGGCATCGTCCTGCTGGGGACGGAAGTGAAGTCCCTGCGCTCCGGCCAGGCGAGCATCAACGAAAGCTACGCCGGCGTGAAAGAAGACGCGCTTTATTTATTGAACGCATATATCCCCGAATACACCAAGGCGCATGTGAAACTGCAGCACGAAGTCCGCCGCCCGCGCAAACTGCTGCTGCACAAAAACCAGCTGGCCAAGCTGATGGAGGCGGTGCAGCGCAAGGGCACGACGATCGTGCCGCTGTCGGTATTCTTCAACAAGCGCGGCATCGCCAAGGTCTCCCTCGGCATCGCCAGCGGCAAAAAGCAGCACGACAAACGCGAAACCGAGAAAAAGCGCGACTGGCAGCGTGAAAAAGGCCGGATCATGAGAGAGAAGGGGTAAAGTCACATGGCTAAACTGACCAAAAAAATCGAAAGCCAGATCCGCGATCTGGGACTGGCGTTAAAGCTCCAGCTGGATTTTGCGGCAGCGGCGGACATGACCAAACCGGCGGACCAGATGACGCTGGCGCAGAACAACATGAGGGCCGGCATCATCATGATCGATCTCATCAAAGCCCTGAACATCACCGCCGCCGACGATGCGGGCATCATGGACGCGATTGTAGCGTACGCCGAGAAAAACGGCAGCGACGCCGCGAAAGTCCTGAAACTGCAGGTGCCGAAAGTCCGCGCCATCAACAAAGCCACCGCCGACCTGCTCGCCGAGCGTACGGCGGAACATCAGGCCTTCACAGGCGCCGACATGAACAATATTTTCAGGAAACATCTGGCGCCTTAGATTGCAAAAGAAGAAAGCGGCGTGATGCGCAATGGAATTAAGTATTGTGTCCCTGGAATTCCGCGCCCCTGCGGCGGCGACAGGCGCAGCAAAAAATTATAAATTATAGCATTACCGATACGTGTATCTTTAGGATCAGAGTCTCTGCTACCGAGATCAATACCGAAGTTATAGCCGCGGTTATAAGAATCCATGGCAAGGATTGCCTTCATAAGATTTGTATCCATAGCTTACCAAACCTTTCCTGTGTGAAATTCGCTGCCGTTGAGATATGTTTTTGTAGGATCTTCAAAGGGCTTATCAGGCGTTCCGCCCAGAGAGCCTGAAACATTTTTTCTTTCCGGCAACCAAGGCAGCCATTTTTCAACTCCCCACGTCACCTGATCATCCGTCATCTCGATCGTCACTTCTTTCAGCTTGACGCCTGCGCCGAAAGCCTCCTCAAAATGATCTTTCACCAGACAAAGCGAATTACCCGGAATACCCGTCGCTGAATCGGTGCAGGGCTCCATATCCAGCAGGTTCTCCACCGTCTTCGGGTCTTTCGGATCTTTGAACCGCACGAACATCGGGTATTGATTCGGATGCAACGCAACTTTTCCTGTTTTCAGCCAACGATATTGGCGGATAAGTTCTTTGCTTGTATGCCCTGACGATCTGAAAAAAACATGGTGCACAATCGCCCAGCCATAGTCCGCGCCATAAGGTCCGCCTCGCATCAGCGCAAACAAAACGCCGCGCTTGCCAAGATCGACAGCCGCCGCTTCGCCTTTTGCAAGGGCAGTATTGCAGGGGTTTGTCTGAAAAAGGTGCGGTTCGCAATGAGCAAAAATCTCCCGCACTGCCGAACCCGTCTTGATTCCCTCCGGCGTCTCGACTGTAACTGTCATTCTGTACCGCCATGTACCGGACGGGTAGGCGATGCTCCACGCCGTATATATCGCCGCCATCAGCCCTAATAAAACCCAGACAGTCTTAGGAATTTTCTTCATTGGTAAACTCATATAGTTAAAGGGAGAACGAATCCGGAACCGGCTTCGATGGATTATTCCCACCATTGTCCTCTCAAAACGTAAATTTTCCTTCAATCAAAGGGGTCAGAGTAAATTGAAGTGGCAATGAAGAAGTTGGTTTTATTCTTCCGGTATCGCGCAGTTTTTTTCGTTTTCAGAAATTTTGTTTATTTTTCCAATTCCGCGTAGCCAATTTCAACACCATCACCCCGCTATCTTAGCCCCTAAGGCCACACCATGCCAAATAACATAAACTAATATGTTAAACAGGGGTTGCTAGCCTCTTCAATATTAGGCATATTCTTATAGCTTTAGTCTAAGCGGATCAGAATCACAAATGAGGAAAACAAGACGATGGACAACATCCAAACGATAATTCTCGGTTCCGGCGTGCTGGCGCTGGTCTATGGCGTGCTGACCGGTATGCAGGTGATGTCCGCCAGTGCGGGCAATGCGCGGATGAAAGAGATTGCCGCAGCCATTCAGGAAGGGGCGGGCGCCTATCTCAACCGCCAGTACACGACCATCGGCATTGTGGGCGTGGTGGTGGCGGTCATTCTCGGCGTGACGCTGGGCTCGCGGGTGGCCATCGGTTTCGCCATCGGCGCGGTGCTGTCGGGCGCGGCCGGCTACATCGGCATGAACGTTTCGGTGCGGGCGAATGCGCGCACGGCGGAAGCGGCGCAGCAAGGCATGGCGCAGGCGCTGAGCATTGCGTTCAAGTCGGGCGCGATCACCGGGATGCTGGTGGTCGGTCTCGGGCTGCTGGGCGTGGCCGGATATTATTTCTTCCTCGTCGCC
>JAHFPI010000021.1 GCA_023266795.1 Rhodospirillales bacterium | reverse complement strand
GGGTCGTATCGCCGTCTTTTCCTTTTCCAAGGAGGTCGGCGGCGGTCAGGCCGTCGGGATCTTTTTCGGCAAGGGCGATGATCTGGTCAAATACCCCGCGTCTGGCGAAATGATAAAACAGGTTGTCTCCCGTTTTTGCGGCTTCGGCGCGGATTTTATCCAATGATGTGTAGCCGATAGCGGGCGCGGGCGTTGCTGCCTTCTCCTGTTGCATCTGCGCGTCGAGGCGCTGCGCAACGGTATCGTGCCCCCAGCTGCGCGCAACGTCGCGGGGGCATTCATTTTCCTTGTTGTAAGCAGAGGCTTTAAGGCCCAGCGCGAGGCAGCGTTCCACCGTTTCTTTATCACCGAGACGGGCGGCGTGGTGCAACAGGGAATTGCCGGCGGCGTCTTGCCATGCGCCAGCATCTCCCTTGTCGAGCAGGGAATTGATTTCGTTCAGGCCGGGTTGTTGCGAGTCCGTGGGCATTGATCGTTCTTTTACCATATCTTATAAAAGATCGGAAACGATAAATCGTTTACATAAAACAAAACAAAGGAATATATCGCCTTCTTTTAAAAAAGCGTCATTCAGCCTAGAATCCGTGATTGAAAATATAAAGGCCGCCCGATGCTCGTTTATATCAGAGACAAATTCCGCCTGAACGGCAAAACGACTTTCAGCCGGCGGGAATTGAGCCAGCTCCTGTCCGTCTACGGCGCCCGCGTCCAGAAGGGGGAATGGCGGGATTACGCGATTGACAGCCTGCCGGATATGGCGGTGTTTTCCATTTTCCGCTCCAGCCGCGAACGCCCGCTGTATACCGTCACTAAAATTTCCAGTCGCAGCTTGATAAAGCCGCCGCAATATGTTGTTTATTCAGGGAGCGATTCCCTGAAACAAAGCACCTCCCTGCGCGAGGTTCTCGCGTTCCTTGAAGAGCAGAAATGACACGGTATTTGTACGCATTGCTGATGTGCCTCGCGATGGCAGCCGGAACCGCAACGGCGGCGCAGGCCGAGCTTAAGTATTATCCCGATCCGGCGTACCACAAACTGAACAGCGACGACCCGCACCCGATGGACGAGATGATCGACCTCGCCAAGCAGGGCGACGCGCGCGCCCAGTTTATTCTCGGGGATATGTACGAGAAGGGTAAGGGTGGGCTGGAAAAGGACATGAAAGAATCCCGCCATTGGTTCGAGGAATCGGCGGTTCACGGGTACAGCCACAGCTTTATCCGGCTGGCCGCGCTGGCCAAGCATGAAGACAATCCCGTCGAGGCCTGGCAGTGGTATACGCTGGCGATCAACAGCTTCGATTCCGGCGACGCGCAGCAGTTCGTCATCAAGGCCCGCCACGATCTGGTGGAAACGGCCGAACTTTCGCGGGACGATATATGGGAGGCCAGAAAGGCCGTGGATGCGTGGGAAGACTCGCGCGACAAGCAACTGCGCATGGAAAAAGAGCAGCAGGAAAAAGACGCGGAAGCAAAGCTGGCCGCCAGCGAACACCCGGATAAGAAACCCGCCCAACAGGAGAAAGAAAATGAACAGAATTAAAGTCAAGACTCCGCTTGTTGAAATGAACGGCGACGAGATGACCCGCATTATCTGGGACATGATCATCGACCGGATGATCAAGCCGTATCTGGACGTCGAGTTGAAGTCCTATGACCTCGCCATCGAGAACCGCGACCGGACGGACGATAAAGTGACCACGGACGCCGCCGAGGCGACAAAAAAATACGGCGTTGGCATCAAGTGCGCGACCATCACCCCCGACGAGGCACGCGTCACGGAATTCAAGCTCAAAAAAATGTGGAAGTCGCCGAACGGCACGATCCGCAATATCCTGAACGGCACCGTTTTCCGCGAGCCGATCATCTGCCGCAACATCCCGCGCCTTGTCACCACGTGGACGAAGCCGATTGTCGTCGGCCGTCATGCCTTCGGCGACCAGTACAAGGCGACGGACGTGAAAATCCCCGGCAAGGGCAAGGTGACGATGGTGTTCGAGCCTGCCGGCGGCGGCGAAAAGCAAAGCTGGGAAATCTTCGACTTCACCGGCCCCGGCGTGGCGATGGGCATGTACAACCTTGACGAATCGATCGAGGGCTTCGCCCGCGCCTGCCTTAACTACGGCCTGCAGCGCAAATATCCCGTTTACCTCTCCACCAAAAACACCATCCTCAAGGCCTACGACGGCAGGTTCAAGGATATTTTTCAGGCCGTGTTCGATAAGGAATTCAGGGAAAAATACGCCAAGGCCGGCCTCGTCTATGAACACCGGCTGATCGACGACATGGTGGCTTCCGCCATGAAATGGGAAGGCGGCTTCCTGTGGGCATGCAAAAATTATGACGGCGACGTCCAGTCGGACAGCATCGCGCAGGGTTTCGGCTCGCTCGGCCTGATGACGTCGGTGCTGATGACGCCGGACGGCAAATGCGTGGAAACGGAAGCGGCGCACGGCACCGTCACAAGGCATTACCGCCTGCACCAGCAGGGCAAGCCCACCTCGACGAATCCCATCGCCTCGATTTTCGCCTGGACGCAGGGCTTGAAATACCGTGGCCAGTTCGACAATACGCCTGATGTCGTCCGTTTCGCGGAAACGCTGGAGCGGGTCTGCGTTGCCACCGTCGAGAGCGGCGACATGACCAAGGACCTGGCCTCGCTGATCGGCGACAAGCAGAAGTATCTCACCACCGAGCAGTTCATGGACAAACTGATCGTGAACCTGAACGTGGCGATGAAGAAGGTCGCCTAGGCTCAACAACATGTAGAAAGACAATCCCCATGCGCCATAAAAGAACTTCCTGTTTAAGGCCCGTCTTTCTGCTGTTCTTGTCGTGTCTTTTAGTCTCACTTCCTAAACAGTCCTGGGGTGATACGACCGATATTGCGTCAGTTGAGCAAATGTTAAAGGCAGATAAAGGGGCTGCCTTTTCTTTCAGCTATTTTATGCACCTATCGCCGCCGCCGGATACGGGGACGTTGGATATGCTCGCAGGTGTTTTTACCAAAATTTTATGCCCAAACAATGGTGTGTGTCCGGACAGCGGCAAATGGAGCCCCGAAAATCCCAAGTGGAAGCCAGTTTATGATCGCGTTCGCGCAGATTTCGAGGCAGAAATGCCCACGATTACAGCTGCAATAAATGAGACTGGACAAAAAGCAAACCATGACTATGCAGTGGACGTCGCAGCGCAGATCGCTCAATCTGATGTGGACACCCTTCTTTCCTACTATAAGTCGTCACAGGGACAGCGGTATCAGGATTTCATGAATCGTGTTGACCAGATAGCGAATCCGGCCAAAGACCAAGCAACAATGCACCTTTCTCCACCCACTCAGAAAATTCTCACTCCTGAACAGCAAGACCGATGCTTCAGAATGCTGGTATTATCTCACTTTTTACAGGGGCTGGGCCCTGCTATGTATGACGCTCGCTTTGGCGACACCGTAGGGTCTGTTCACAGATGGGTAGATATAAACCAACAGGAAATGGCAGCACTTGATAAGAAATATGCTGCTGATCTGCCTGACTTTGAAGCCTTCGTCAAAACAGACGCATACCAAGGCATGTTAAAAGCTACATCGGCGGCTATACAGACGTTCCGCACGCAAGCGAAGGAACAATTGAATAATAATGTGGATCCAGCCAGAGATGCTCTCCTCGCGATTAGACAAAAACATGAGAATGAATGGAAAGCTTTTTATAAAGCGCAGATGGCTTCTCCTTAGTGCCGTCTCATTCTTTCTCTTCTGGGAGAAGAAGATGAGGATACTTTGCTTTTATTGTTCTTTGTCATTCCGGCGGAAGCCGGAATCTTTCTGTTGCGCTTTAACAAGATACCGGCTTTCGCCGGTATGACGTTCTACTGACTAAGCGGGATCTTTCGATGTCTTGATGGTGTTGCGGCCGCTGTTTTTGGCTTCGTAGAGGGCGGTGTCGGCGCGCTCGATGAAGTCCGTGACGCTTTCGCCCTTGACGTAGTGGGCAACGCCGCCGGAAAGCGTAATCCGGCCCAGACTTTCATTACTGTTCTTGTTGACGACTTCCTTGCCTTCCACGGCTTTGCGGAGCGTGTCCGCCACGCGCGTCGCCGCTTCCAGCGGTGTGTCCGGAAAAATCAGCGCGAATTCCTCGCCGCCGAAGCGGGCAGCGAAGTCGCGGCCTTTCACGCCGTCGATCAGGGTTCGCGCCACAAGCCGCAGCACCTGATCCCCCGTCTGGTGGCCGTAGGTGTCGTTGAAGTGCTTGAAATGGTCAATATCCATCATCAGCAGGCAGAGATTGCTCCCCGAGACGCCGGCTTCCTCCACCCAGTCATGTATCTGCTTGTCAAAGGCCTTGCGGTTGGCAAGGCCGGTGAGACCGTCGGTCGTGGCTTCTTTTTTGACGTTATCAAGATTCTTTTTCAGTTCCGCCACCTGCGTCGAGGAACTGGTCAGCTGGAATTCGAGATCCTGATTTTTCTGCACCATCATTTTGGTGTCTGCGACGATTCCGGAGACGACGCGGCTTAATTCCTCGATCGTCGTGGCGCCTTCGATCTCTTTTTTCACGTCGGCCAGCGTGCCGCCGTATTCGGACGTCGAGGCTTTGACGACGCTCAGGGTGCCGGCCAGCTCGGTGAGGGACTGCTGCACCTGATCGCCGATCTTTCTGATCGCGTCGCCTCTGCCGCTTTCGCTGAGATAACGTTTATAAACTTTGTAGCAGGCGACTTCGTCCATCGGCTCCGGATGGTTGTCGATAGCGCGGGTGATTTCGGGGTCGCCCTGAAAATAACGGAACCAGAGTTCATAGACCTGCGGAATAGGGGTCAGATGAAGCTCCTCTATCCTTTCGAGCGCCTTGTGGGCAAGCGCGTGGATGCGCTCAGCGCTGTTGATCGGCGCTGCGGGCTCTTTTGTGCCTGTTTCTGAACTAGACTTCGCCACTGTCGATACTCCGGATGCGTCTCTTCCGATCATCGGTTTCCCACTATTCTCCAGTTTACCCTCAAGTTATAAACAAATTCTATCTATAGTGCACGAAAATGGGAACTTATTTTCTGAAAACCATGGATACACGGCCTATAATACACCATAATCCCGCAACGGTCATTACGAAAAAAAATATTCGCTTGTGTCCGGATAAAACCTGCTCAAAACTACAGGCGCATACCCTTTTTGTCTTGTAATAAAGGAATAAGAAAATCCCATGAACGAATTGCTGGCTCTTATCGGAAAAACCCTGTTTGTTCCCCTCCATCCTGCGGGGCGGCCGTTTATCGCCATTTTCGCCGTGCTGGCGTTGCTTCTGTGTCTGGTCGGCACGAAGCTTGGCTTTGTCGGGTTGGTTCTCCTGCTGTGGTGCATTTATTTTTTCCGCAATCCGGTGCGCGTGACGCCGGTGCGCGAAGGCCTGATCGTCAGCCCTGCCGACGGCATTGTCCAGATGATCGTGGAGGCGCCGCTGCCGCCGGAGCTGGACGACTGCAAGGGGCAGAATGACCCGTTGTGCGATGCCGGAAAACTGACCCGCGTTTCCGTGTTCCTGAATGTCTTTGACGTGCACGTCAACCGCATCCCCGCCGCCGGCGAGATTAAAAAAGTGGTTTACCGCCCCGGAAAATTCTTCAATGCCAGCCTTGATAAGGCCAGCGCCGACAATGAACGCTCCACCGTGCTGATGAAGCTGGACGGCCATCCTTCCAGCGTGGCGTTCGTGCAGATCGCCGGCCTTATCGCCCGGCGGATCATCTGCAAGCTGACGGCGGGGCAGAAGGTCGGCGCGGGGGAGGTTTACGGGCTGATCCGTTTCGGCAGCCGCGTCGATATTTTCCTGCCGCCCGGCGTGGCGCCGCTGGTCTGCGTCGGCCAGCGCATGGTCGGCGGTGAAACCGTGATCGCCGACGTCAAATCGGGCGAGGCCGCGCGCACCGGCGAAGTGAGAAAATAATGCAGGATAAAAAATCCCGAAAACTTTCCTTTCACAAGCTGATCCCCAACATGATCACGCTGACGGCGATGGCCGCCGGTATGACTGCCATAAAATTTGCGATTGTCAGCAAATGGGAAGAAGCCGTGATCGCCATTGTCATCTCCGCTTTTCTGGACGCCTTTGACGGCGCGGCGGCAAGGCTTCTCAAGGCGCAGAGCAAGCTCGGCGCCGAGCTGGACAGCCTGTCCGATTTCGTTTGTTTCGGCGTGGCGCCGGCGCTGGTGACGTTTTTGTGGGCGACGCATGATGCCGGACGCTTCGGCTGGATCATGGCGCTGATTTTCATGATGGCGGTGGCTCTGCGTCTGGCACGCTTCAATGTCGCCAAGGAGGAAGAGGCGGCGGACGATCCGCTTTCCAAATATTTTACCGGCGTGCCGTCGCCGGTGGGCGCCGGTCTGGCGCTGCTGCCGATGATCGTCAGTTTTCAGGTGGATCAGGGCGTCAATCCCGAAGCCTACGCAATCATTTCCCAGCCGTACGTCGTCGGCTTCTGGCTCGTCATCCTGTCCGCGATGATGGTCAGCCATATCCCGACTTTTTCCAGCAAGCAAATCCGCGTTCCGCAGAAGATGTCCGTTCCGGCGCTGGCGATTTTTGGCATTATGATCGCCGGGCTGATCAACGAGCCGTGGCCGACGCTGACGCTGATGGGGGTTGTTTATCTTTTATCCATGCTGTGGAGCGTACGGCACTACGCCGAAAAGAAAAAATCCCTCGCGCAGGGTGTCAAGGACCCCGACGATCTGGATCACGACGACTAGGTGGGATTTTTGGCGATTTCAGGTTTCTGGTCGGCCAGAATTTTTGCCGGTGTCCGGCGCTGGCGCAGATCTTCCTTCAGCCGCTTGGAATTGTTGTCATAGCGGTTGAGGCCGTCGCGCTGGTGCAGCGCATTATCCAGTGCAGCAACGAAACTACCGAGGCCCAAAGCCTTGGCAGCTTGCGCGACATTTGCCCCCTTGATAGCGATAGCATCTTTACTGCCCGAGACGCGGCCCGTCAAAGACTGCCCCGCGATCTGGACGCGTTCAAAAATATTCCCGCCTGCTTTGGCGGTCGACTTTCCGGCGGCTTTCAGGCCGCGTTTCAGCGCGGCGGTTTTCTCGCCATAGCCCATCGGCACCAGCGGTTTGGGCAGGTGCGCTTTCACGTTCTGCCCGAGGTGGGTAAAGCCGCTTTCGACTTTATTTTTTGCCGCAGACGCGCCGCCTGTTACACCATCTCTTATCGCCATCAGAATGTTGAGGCCGGAGATGGGGGAGGTGATGAAGGCATCGACAAAGGGATCTTCTTTGGCGCCGCCGCCCGCGCCAGCTTTCGGGCCAGCCTTCCCGCCGCCGCCCTCGGCAACCGCTTTTTCAACGCCGGCCGCCATCGCTCCGTTGAGCTCCTGCACCGCCTGTTCCGGCATCATCGTTGACTCTGAAGTCAGGTTATTATCCATGCCACGCGTCTCCGTTTTCCTGTAAAGAAACTCTGCTTTAAGTATATCACGGGTTTATCGGAGTCGCCAATAATTATGGCACCATAATAATATAACACCTTGAAATGTATAGTTAATTTTTAGTTAAGCCGCCAGCGCCAGATTAGCGTGGATACGGCGGTAGCTGAGCGCTTCGATGATATGGGCGCGGTCGATGGAATCGGCTCCGGCGAGGTCGGCGATCGTCCGCGCCACCCGCAGCACGCGATGATAGCCGCGCGCGGAGAGTTTCATTTTCTCGGAAGCGTCCACCAGAAGGCTCTGGGTGCGCTGGTCGAGCGGCGCAATCTGCATCAGCATGTCGCCGTCCGCATCGGCATTGGTCAGCAGATGTACAGCACCGCCCAATTTTTGAAAACGCTCGCGCTGGAGCTCCCGTGCCGCCGCCACGCGCAGCGACACATGTGCCGAACTTTCCTTGGGCGGCGGCAGGGCGAGGTCGGCGGCCTTCACCGCCGGCACGTCGATATGGATGTCGATACGGTCGAAGATCGGGCCGGAAATTTTCGACTGGTAATCCAGCACGCATTTCGGCGCGCGCCCGCAGGCCATCGCCGCGTCGTCCACATGCCCGCAGCGGCAGGGGTTCATGGCGGCGACCAGCTGGAACTTCGCCGGAAAGGTGACGTGATAATTGACGCGCGAGACCAGCGCATTCCTTGTCTCCAGCGGCTGGCGCAGCGATTCCAGCGTCTGCCGCGAAAACTCCGGCAACTCGTCGAGGAACAGCACGCCGTGATGGGCGAGGGAGATTTCTCCCGGCTTGGCGCGGTGCCCGCCGCCGATGATCGCGGGCAGCGAGGCGGAATGGTGCGGGTCGCGGAACGGGCGCTGGCGGATAAGCTTGCCGCCCTCGAGCATCCCCGCGATGGAATGGATCATCGAGACTTCCAGCGCTTCGGCCGGCTCCAGTGGCGGCAGGATGCCGGGCAGCCGCGCGGCGAGCATCGACTTGCCCGAACCGGGAGGCCCGATCATCAGTAAATTATGCCCGCCGGCGGCGGCGATTTCCAGCGCGCGCTTGGCGCTTTCCTGTCCCTTGACGTCCGCGAGGTCGAGCCTCTGCGGGTTTTCCGGCGACATCACCGGCACAGGACGCGTCAGCACCTGCGTGCCCTTCATGTGGTTGAGCAGCACGACGAGATTCTGCGGCGCCAGCACGTCGAGGTCGCCCGCCCAGACGGCTTCGCTGCCGCATTCCATCGGGCAGATAATGCCGCGGTTGCTGGCGGAAGCGGCAATCGCGGCGGGTAGCACGCCCGTCACATAACGGATGCCGCCGTCGAGCGCCAGCTCGCCCAGCACCAGATAATGCGCCAGCTCTTCCCCCGGGAAAACCCCCATCGCCGCCAGCACGCCGAGCGCAATCGGCAAATCAAAATGGCTGCCCTCTTTCACCACGTCGGCGGGCGCAAGGTTGACGGTCACCCGCTTCGACGGCAGCGACAACCCGATCGCATGCAGCGCCGCTCGCACCCGTTCACGGCTTTCCCCCACCGCCTTATCGGCGAGTCCCACAATATTAAATTGTGGAAGACCGGGGGATATCTGCACCTGAACGTCAATCTCTTTGACGTCGACGCCTTGGAAGGTGACTGTGCTAACCCGTTGAACCATTTTAATCCTGTCCTCTAAAAGGGTTCTTTCCAGCCCTTTCGGGGGTAACATCCCATTTCTCTATCAAGAAGGGTAGTGTGTTATTTGTGTTAGAATTAGAAAAATAAATTTGTATTTTCCAAGGATCAGGGGATATGTAGACGTCAGAATTATCGGTAGCATAAAAAGCACATCCTTTTGCAGAGAATTTTTCGAGACCGCCTGGCTCTTCTGTATACTCTTGAGAACCGTTAACGATCTCAATCACACTCGCACGGTCAGCTTTGCTGAGTATAATATCCTTGGCTAAACTTACGTAGGTTTGATATTCCGTCCAACCTTTGTTGGAAAAAAAATTCTTAAGATTATTTTCTCTTTTACCATCGCGTCCGCTCACGAAATCATCTGCGCGGACATTGAAGAATTGTTTAAGTTTAAATTCAAAAGCTTTGT
This sequence comes from Rhodospirillales bacterium, assembly GCA_023266795.1. Taxonomy (GTDB): domain Bacteria; phylum Pseudomonadota; class Alphaproteobacteria; order Micavibrionales; family UBA2020; genus PALSA-926. The sequence continues at coordinate 5,502 of JAHFPI010000021.1, read as the reverse complement.
TTTCTGAAACATATTGCTGGTTTACAGCGGTTTTGCAGGAAAATACGCTTTTTCTTAGTGGAATTTTAGAGAAAATAATTAAGGTAGTGCCAATAGCAGCTAGGGTTACAAATGCTATGAGAGGTTTTTTGACGGGGTGCATGAGTACTTTCATGTCGGGTTAATTATTCCCCACGTTCTTGAACTGCGGCAAGGTGACTGTGCTAACTCGTTGAACCATGATTCGCTTACCTTACGAAAAACATACTATTTTGTACCCTATATGTTCTCATCGGTAAAGGGGTCGCTAGCAAAATATAATGTTTTATTTTTACATAAAAACATACTTGATCTTTATCCGCAATTATCCAACTATGAACGGGGCAAAATTTTATAGCGGGGAACAATCATGAAAGCCTTTCTGCTCGACCGTGCCGGCGCGCCGGAGACGCTGCGGCTCGCGGAAGTTGCCGCGCCGGAACCGGCGGCGGAACAGGTGCGCGTCAAGGTCGAGGCGGTGGGGCTCAATCCGGTCGATTACAAAATCGCCGCGCAGGGGCATCCGGACTGGACGTTCCCGTTTATTCTCGGCCTTGATGTGGCGGGGATAATTGACGCGGTCGGCGCGGACGTCAAGGGCTGGAAAACCGGCGAGCGGGTTTATTATCACGGCGATCTGCGCCGCCCCGGCGGTTACGCCGAATTTGCGCTGGCCGATCCGGACGCGCTGGCGCGGATTCCCGCGACGGTGACGGCGGTGCAGGCCGCCGCTATTCCGACGGCGGGTTTCACGGCATGGCAGGCCATTCACGGCAACGCGCACGTTAAGAAGCACCGGACGATTTTGATTCATGGCGGCGCGGGCGGCGTCGGCGGCTTTGCCATCCAGCTGGCGAAACGCGCCGGATTGAAAATAATCACGACGGCCTCGCCGAAAAATGCCGACCGCCTCCGCGCGCTGGGCGCGGAGCATGTGATCGATTATAGCGGCGACGTGGCGGCCGCCGTCATGCAGATCACGCATAATCGCGGCGTCGATCTGGCGCTTGATACCGTCGGTCCGGAAAGCGCGACGTCGACTTTCAAACTGCTGGCTTTCGGCTGGCAGCTCATCTGTATCGCCGGCCTGCCGGATTTTTCGGTGTGGAAACCTTTCGAAAAAGCGCCCTCCGTCCATGAACTGGCGCTAGGCGGTGCGTATTCATCCGGTGATAAAATGGCTGTGCAGGCGCTGGGCAAAATCGCGGCGGAACTGATCGCGCTGGTCGGGCAGGGAAAGATCGACCCGTTGGTCGGCGAAGTCGTCGGCTTCAGCGAACTGCCGTCAGCCTTGGCGCGGCTGAAAAAACGCGAAGTCCCGAGCGGCAAAGTCGTCGTGGATGTGCTGAAGCCTTAAGCCGCCGCCGATTTCAATTGTTTCTGCACCACACCGGCGCAGCGGGCGCAGAGGGCGGGATGCTGGGCGGCAGTGCCGACATCGGTGGTGTATTTCCAGCAGCGTTCACACTTTGCGCCGGGGGCTTTTTCAACGAGAACTGTAGACAATAATCCACTGTGATAATCATCATCAGGAGAAAGAGACCTGTCGTACATTGGAACACCTTGTATTATTTCAATTCCAGACGTAATGCAAATATCAGCAAAGTTCGTGGTTTTAACAACCGCCGCAAGGGGGGCTTTGTCAATCCAAACTTTTACACTCGCTTCCAGTGATGAACCAATCGTTTTTTTAGCGCGCTTAATTTCGAGTGCCGCTGTGATGTCACTCCTCACTGCTAAAATCTGCTGAAACTTCTCCTCCAACTCCGGATGATGCCATTCCTGCGGCGCTTCGGGGAAGGTGTTGAGGTGGATGCTTTCCTTCAGGTCATTCATCGCAAGGCCTTTGTAGGACAGCCACGCTTCTTCCGTGGTAAAGGGAAGGATAGGCGACAGCCAGTGGACGAGGAAATTAAACACCTGATCGAGCACGGTGAGGATGGCGCGGCGTTTCAGGCTGTCTGCCGCATCGCAATAGAGCGTGTCCTTGCAGACGTCGAAATAGAACGCTGAAAGCTCCTTGGCGCAGAAATTGTGGATGGCCGTGGTCATGCCTAGGAAATCGAAATCGCGGACGCATTTTTTAACGACGCCGTCGATCTCGTGCAGCTTGTGCAATATCCACTTGTCCATGTCGGACAGGTCTTTGTAACCGACTTTCTCGAAATCATTCAGGCTGCCGAGCAGGTAGCAGAACGTGCCGCGCAGGCGGCGGTAGACGTCGACGTGGCCCTTGAGGATGCTTTCGCCGAACTTGATGTCTTCGGTGTAATCGGAGCCGGTCACCCACAGGCGCAAAATATCCGCGCCGTACATGTCGCAGAGCTTGAGCGGCGAGGTGACGTTGCCGGTCGACTTCGACATCTTGTAGCCTTTTTCATCGAGGATAAAGCCGTGCGTCAGCACCGCCTTGTAGGGAGCGTTACCGCGCGTGCCGCAACCGACGAGCAATGACGACTGGAACCAGCCGCGATGCTGGTCGGAGCCTTCAAGGTACAGATCGGCGGGGCGGTGCAGGTCGGCTCGCTGCTCCAGCACGAAGCCCTGCGTCGAGCCGGATTCAAACCACACGTCGATGATGTCCTTCACCTGTTCGTAATCGTCGGCTTTATAAGCGTCGCCGAGGAAATGCTGCGCCGGATGGTCGAACCACGCGTCCGAGCCTTCTTTTTCGAAAATATCGTAGATGCGCTTGAGGACTTTCTCATCCTTCAGCGGTTCGCCGGTTTTTTTGCTGACGAAAATCGCGATCGGTACGCCCCACGCCCGCTGGCGGCTGACGCACCAGTCACCGCGCCCCTCGACCATCGCGCCGATCCGGTTCTCGCCCCGCGCCGGCACCCAGCGCGTTTTTTTGATTTCAGCAATGGCTTTGGCGCGCAGGTCGTTTTTCTCCATCGAGATAAACCACTGCGGCGTATTGCGGAAGATCACCGGCGCCTTCGAGCGCCATGAGTGCGGGTAGCTGTGCTGGATTTGTTGTTTGGCGACAAGGTTGCCCGCCTCGGCAATCGCGTTGGTTACAAGTTTATTGGCGGGACCTTTTTTACCGTCGGGCATATAAACGGATAATCCTGCGAACAGCGGTACATGTTCGAAATATTTCCCATCCCCGCCGACAGTCTGCGGCACTTCGATATGGTTTTTCATGCCGAGGTTGTAATCATCTTCCCCGTGGCCGGGAGCGATATGCACAAAACCCGTACCGGCGTCAGTCGTGACAAAATCTCCGGCAAGCAACGGCACATCGAACTCATAGCCTTTGCCGTGGAGGGGGTGGTGGCAGATAATTGAAGGAAACCACTGTTTTATATCGGCTCTCGGGCTAACTTCTTTGAGTTGAATATTGGTCTGTTTTTGTAGGTCTGCTAACCTATTGGTTGCGACAATCAGCTTGTCACCAAGCTTTACAAAAGATCCTTCTGGTGCGTTTGTGACCTCGATAACGTCATATCTAATATCGCTACCATAAGCCACCGCCCTGTTCCCCGGCAGCGTCCACGGCGTGGTCGTCCAGATAACAACAGAAGCCCCTTCTAATTCCTTCGGCCCCTTCTTGATCGGAAACTTCACCCACACCGTATCCGACGTCACATCCTTATACTCAACTTCCGCCTCGGCCAGCGCGGTTTGTTCGGGGATGGACCACATCACCGGCTTGGAGCCGCGATAGAGGCCGCCGTTCAGCAAAAATTTGTGAATCTCGGAGGCAATCAGCGCTTCGGATTTTTTGTGCATGGTGCTGTAGGGGTTTTGCCAGTCGGCGTTGAGGCCGATGCGCTGGAATTCCGTGGATTGCACGTCCGCCCATTTTTGGGCGAAGGCGCGGCATTCCTGACGGAAGCCGACGGGGTCGCTGTCCTTGGTGCCGTTTTTGCCCTTGGCGCGGAAATCCTCCTCGACCTTCCATTCGATCGGCAGGCCGTGACAGTCCCAGCCCGGCACCAGCGGCGCGTCGTAGCCGAGCATCTGGTAGCTGCGGCAGACGACGTCCTTGAGGGTCATGGAGAGGAGATGGCCGAGATGGATATTGCCGTTGGCGAACGGTGGGCCGTAGTGAAGGATGAATTTCTCCCGCCCCTTTGATTTTTCGCGCTGCTTTTCGTACAGCCCCATCTTCTCCCAGCGCAGGCGCAGTTCCGGCTCCTTCTGCGCGAGACCGGCGCGGCGCGGGAAATCCGTCTTGGGAAGATGGATGGTTTTGCCGTAGTCGGTTTTTTCGGAGGAGGTCATCGGCGGCGGCTTAAACTTTTTGCGGGACGAACAGCGGACGGATGATCTTGGTAAAGAAATGTCCGGCGATGAAACGGTTGTCGACACGCGCATACAGCGGGTTGGTGCCCCAGCATTTGTATTCCATCGATTCATAAAGGCGGATCGCGGCGGTCTGCGTTTCGCGCACGTCGAGTTGCAGCACCTTATAGCCCATGGCGAGGGCGAGCTGTTCCGCCGTTTCCACCAACTTGCGCCCCGCGCCGTGGCCGCGCGCCCAGGGCACGATGAAACATGCCAGCAGCGTCGCGGAAAAAGCCTGCGCCTCGTTGTAGCGGGTCGGCTCGACGAGCTGCACCGCGCCGCAGATCATGCCGTCCATCCGCGCCACCAGCAGATGCCGCTCCGGCACCACCATCACGCCCTTCCAGTATCTTTCCAGCGTTTCGCGGGAGGGCGTTTTCACCCAGCCGATGCCGCCGCCGGCCTCGAGGGCGGCTTCCGTGGCATCGCATAAATCGTAAAGGTCGGCCAGCTGCAGGGTCTCGATGATTTCAACGGAGGTATAGGGATGAAGTTTCGCGAGCGACTGCGGATTAGACGGCGTCATGGGCTGCACTCCTGATGATGAATCTGTTGTTGTGATACGGGAAAGCGAGTCCGCTGTCAATCACCCAGATTTCTCAGCCGGTTAGGGGGTAAACGCCCTGTATTTTAATTACCCGTTTTATTGACATAATACATAAAAACTGCTACAATAGGCGACGAAATAAATACAGGAAGGATTCGGCATCGTGAGCACCGGCGGTTTGCAAAACCAGTTTAATTCCCAGCCCTCCCAAGAAGAGGTCGACGCTTTTGTAGACGCGGCAGGCATGGGGGATATTGTTGCCGTCACGGAATTCCTGGACAAATACAAGGGCGCCGTCAGCAAGAAAAGTAAAGGGGACCGCACAGCCCTGATCGCGGCGGTGTGGGGCGGCGGAGAGGATTATATCTGGAGAGGCGACAACAATGTCATCGCGCTGCTGCTGGAAAGGGGCGCTTCCCTCAACGAGAGAGACAAATACGGCAACACGCCCCTGATGCTGGCGGTAATAAAAAGCCACAAGGACGCCGTTGAATTGTTGCTGGAAAGGGGCGCGGCCCTTGATGAACAGAACGTCAGGGGCGAGACGGCTTCGATCTTTGCCTGGTCGAACCGCGCGTCCGCACCCGAAATAGTCACGCTGCTTGAGCAATGGCCTGAAAAGCAGGCGCAGTGGCTCAAGG
>JAHFPI010000171.1 GCA_023266795.1 Rhodospirillales bacterium | reverse complement strand
GAAGATGAGTGGCTGGAACTGATAGGGGATTAAGCCCGCCTTTATCCCATTTTTGGCGGGCGGGGAGCGCTATGTTGTCTAGGCTTTTTTGGCATAAGCCCGTGCTTGTTCAGCCGGTCCTCCAGAAAAACGCTGACGCGGGCAAGCCACGGGGCGCGCAGTTCGTCCCGTTCCATCCAGATTTCATGTTTCGCATCAGGAATATCCACGCGGGTACAGTTAGGCAGCATCCGGCAGGCACGCTCTTCCGCCGTCTTGTCCACGATGGTATCGGCCCCCGCAATTCCCATCAGTACCGGCGTTTTGATTGATTTCAGGTATGACTCATCATTGAGTATGTCGATGGACTCAAAAGTATGCAGCACCCAGCCATACGTCGGCTGGCCCATTTTTAACGCGGGTTTTGCCGCAAAAATTTCCCCAAGCACGCTGAATCTTTCGCGGTCACTGGTCGTATTGTGGCCGGGAAAAATATTTTCGGCGTCGCTCCAGTCGCCGCCGCCGGGAATATATTTCCCCAGATAATTTCCGGCTTTGGCAAAGCGGACAAGCTGCCGCGCCAGTCCTTTCGGCATACCGGGGGTCAGGACATCGAACATCGTCGAGTCCAGTATCGCCGAATCAAAAACGCCTTCATGCTCCTTCAGATAACGCAGGCCGATGTGCGCGCCCATCGAATGCCCGATAAAGACCAGCGGCCCGGCGGGTTTCCGGACGATCTGGCTCGTAAACTGGTGCAGCGTCTCGATATGCTCCCCGTAACCGAGGCTGTGCATCTTCTGCGGATTGTCCGGCAGAAAACGGTCGGAGCCGCCCTGCCCGTGCCAGTCCATGATCCACACGGAAAAACCCCGCGCCGCCATCTCGCGCGTGACTTCAAAGCATTTTTCAATCGGCTCGCGAAAGCCCGGAGCAATGACGATCGTTCCCTTCGCCTGCCCGTCGGGCTGCAGGTATCCATAGCGGATATTCGCCCCCCCCGAATCGGAAAAAGCGCCCCACTGGAATCCGGCAGGCTCTGTAAATCTTTCAGGAAGCATCCTAGTGCTCAAACGCCTTGATAATGCCTTCGCACATCTTCTTGGCGTCGCCGAGAAGCATCATGGTGTTGGGATAGAAAAAGAGCTCGTTATCAATGCCGGCATAGCCGCTGGCAAGCGAACGCTTGATGAACAGCACGGTGCCCGCACTTTCCACATCGAAAACCGGCATCCCGTAGATGGGAGATTTGGGATCCTTCTTGGCGGCGGGGTTGGTGATGTCGTTGGCGCCGATGACGAAGGCCACATCGGTCTGGCTGAAATCGCGGTTGATCTCATCCAGCTCCAGCACATCTTCGTAAGGCACGTTGGCTTCGGCCAGCAGCACGTTCATGTGGCCCGGCATACGTCCCGCCACCGGATGGATGGCGTAGCGCACCTTGACGCCTTCTTTTTTCAGATGGTCGGCCATTTCGCGCAGGGCATGTTGTGCCTGCGCCACCGCCATGCCGTAGCCGGGAATAATAATCACGCTCGACGCGTTCTTCAGGATGAAAGCGGCATCTTCGGCGGAGCCGATTTTGGCCTGCTTGTCGCTCTGCCCGCCTGCCGCCGCCGGACCTGCGGTTTCACCGCCGAAGCCGCCGAGGATGACGTTGAAGAAGGAACGGTTCATGCCTTTGCACATGATGTAGCTCAGGATTGCGCCCGAGGACCCCACCAGCGCGCCGACGATAATCAGCAGGTTGTTTTGCAGCGTAAAGCCGATGCCCGCCGCCGCCCAGCCCGAATAGCTGTTGAGCATGGAAACGATCACCGGCATGTCTGCGCCGCCGATCGGGATGATCATGAGGATGCCCAGCGACAGGGCGATGGCGACGATTGTCCAGAACAGCAGGGCCGATTGCGTCAGGCACAGCGCCACGATCAGCAGCACCATGACGCCGCCCAGCGCCGCATTCAGCATGTGCTGGCCTTTAAAGACGATCGGATTGCCGGTAATGATGCCCTGCAGCTTGCCGAACGCGATGATCGAACCGGTGAACGTTACCGCGCCAATCGCCACGCCGAGGCTCATCTCGACCAGACTTCCAACGTGAATCAGTCCCGTGCCGCTGTCGAGGATGTTGTAAGCGCCGGGATTGCGGAACGCCGCTCCCGCGATCAGCACCGCCGCCAGACCGACCAGGCTGTGGAACGCCGCGACCAGTTGCGGCAGGTTGGTCATCTCGATTTTCTTGGCGATTACGCCGCCGATAGAGCCGCCGATGGCGATGCCGACGATGATCAGCCCGTAAGAATGCACGCCGGGCAGAAACAGCGTCGTCACGATGGCCAGCGCCATGCCGACAATGCCGAACAGCAGGCCGTTGCGGGCGGTTTCAGGCCCGGACAGGCCGCGCAGCGCCATGATGCAGCAGACCGACGATACGAGGTAAGAAAGTAAGGTTACTGTAATAGGCATATTTTATTCTCCTTCTATCGCCATGCCGCCGAAGGGCGGCATCCGGTACGCGGCGAAGCCGCATTTATAAAGTGCGCTTCGCGCGGCCAGACCCCGGCCTTCGCCGGGGTGACAGTGGTTTTTTTATTTTTTTTCAAAGACACTGTCATTTCTTTTTCTTTGAAAACATCTGCAGCATCCGCCGCGTCACGATAAAGCCGCCGAAGATATTGACGGAAGCCAGTATCACCGCCCCGAACCCCATCCATTTGGAGAAGCTGGCATCGACCGGCCCGACCGCGATCAGCGCACCGACGATAATCACCGATGAAATGGCGTTGGTAATGGCCATCAGCGGCGAATGCAGCGCCGGCGTCACGCGCCAGACGACGTAGTAACCGACAAAACACGCCAGCACGAAAACCGTCAGTCCCGTCACGAAGAAGGGTGTCGCCGCTACCTGTTCGATGAGTGCAGTGTTATCCATCACAAACTCCCCTTAAATAAAATTCGGATGGACGATAGCGCCATCGCGTGTCAGCGTCGTCGCCTTGACGATCTCGTCTTCCCAGTTGATTTTAAGCGATTTGGTTTCCTTATCCATCAGCGGCGTGATGAAGCTCAGCAGGTTGCGGGCATACAACGCCGATGCGTCCACCGCAATCCGGCTGGGGATGTTCAGGTGCCCGACGATTTTGACGCCGCCCGCTTCCACGACCTGCCCCGGTTTCGACAGTGCGCAATTGCCGCCCTGCTCCACCGCCATATCGACGATCACCGATCCGGTTTTCATCGATTTCACCATCTCTTCGGTGACCAGCACCGGCGCTTTCCTGCCGGGAATCAGCGCCGTAGTGATGACGATATCCTGTTTTTTGATCGTTTCGGCGATCAGCACCGCCTGCTTTTGTTTATAGTCGTCGCTCATTTCCTTGGCATAGCCGCCGGAAGTTTCCGCCGCCTTGGTTTCTTCGTTCTCCACCATCACAAACGTGGCGCCAAGGCTCTGCACCTGTTCGCGCACAGCCGGACGCACGTCGGTCGCGGATACCTGCGCGCCGAGACGCCGCGCCGTGGCAATCGCCTGCAGCCCCGCCACGCCGACGCCCATGATAAAGACTTTTGCTGGCGGCACTGTGCCTGCCGCCGTCATCATCAAGGGGTAACAACGGCCGAATTCATTGGCGGCATCCAGCACGGCGCGGTATCCTGCAAGGTTAGCCTGACTGGACAATACATCCATCGTCTGGGCGCGGGTAATGCGCGGCACCAGCTCCATCGCCATCGCGGTAATGCCCTGCGCGGCGTAGGCCTTCAGCAAATCCTTTTCCTGATAAGGCGAAAGAATGCCGATCATCAGCGCGCCTTTTTTCATTTTAGCAATTTCGTCAGCCGCCGGATGCCGCACCCGCAGGAACACATCGGCATTATTATAGGCTTCGTCTTCCGAAACGACCTGCGCTCCCGCCGCACGGTACATATCGTCGGTCATCGCTGCGCCCAAGCCCGCGCCGGTGACGACAAATACGTCAGCGCCGAGCGCTGCCAGCTTTTTGACTGTTTCCGGAGAGGCCGCGACACGTTTTTCGGCACTCAGCTTCTCTTTGACGATGGTAATTTTCATGGCGACTCCCTCAAAAAATCCTGAGGGCAAGAATGCCGTATTTAGAAGACTTTAGCAACTACTGGGTTATCGTTATATCAAACTGATTTAGTGCTTTTTTTTGCCGCTTTTGAAGTTCCTTAACGTCAAAGTCTTCAATCAACTCGTTGAATAG
>JAHFPI010000170.1 GCA_023266795.1 Rhodospirillales bacterium | reverse complement strand
GAATGCCGCTAACAGCCGTCACGCGGCCGCTCCCTTGCGGGGTATATCGTGCAGCAGCGCCATCAACAGCGCCAGCAGCGCCAGCGCCCCGGCCTGATGCAGGGTGGCGCCGACGATGTTGACATGGCTCAACAGCGTGATGACGCCAAGACCGGCCTGTATGCACACCATGATCCACAAAAACATCAGCAGCCTGCCCGCGCGGGCAGGCCCGTGAAGGAAGGAACTCTTGACCAGCACATACAGCATCTGGCCGAGCGTGAGCACCGCCAGCACGCGATGGATGAACTGCACCGCCGCGTGGTTTTCAAAAAAGTTGCTCCAGACGGGCAATAAGGCAAAAATTTCCCCCGGCCACACATGCGCGCCCATCATCGGGAAATCGTTGTTGTAAATCACGCCGGCGCGCAGGCCTGCTACGAAAGCGCCCCAGACCATCGTCACGGCGGTAACCACCACCGCCGCCAGAATCGCACCCCGCAGCGGCGATAATTTTTCCGCCGCCGGATCCGGCGTGACGCTGAACCGCAGCCCCATGCGCAGCAGGCTGCAGAAAATAACAACCGCCAGCATCAGGTGCGCCGCAAGGCGGTAATGGCTGACAGCGGGCTGGTCGACCAAACCGCTGCTCACCATGAGCCACCCCATCAGCCCCTGCAAAAATCCCAGCGCCAGTATCCCCAGCAGCGGTTTTCGCGCCTCCACTGGAATGTCGCCCCCCATCCAGAACCACACCAGCGGCAGGGCATACATCACCCCGATCAGCCGTCCGAACAGGCGATGGAGCCACTCCCAGAAATAAATCTTCTTGAAATCGTCGAGGCTCATGCCGACATTCACTTTTTTGTACTGGGGGCTGGTCTGGTAGAGACTGAACTCGTGACTCCAGTCTTTCTCGCTTGACGGCGGCAAAGCGCCGGTCACCGGCTTCCATTCCACGATGGAAAGGCCGGACTCCGTTATGCGCGTCACGGCGCCCACCAGCGTTATCAGGAACAGCGCCGCAGCGCAGGTGAACAACCAGACAGCGACAGAGGTTGCAGGTTTTGTCATGTTTTGGCTCTCCCTCATTCCATGAACATCCACAATGAAACGCACATCAATACTACAGCAAAAATCCGCCGCAGGAAATTCATTGGTATGCTGTGCGAAACCTTCACGCCCATCGGGGAGAGCAGCATCGCCATCGGCAGAATGGCGCCCACTGCCAGCAAATTCACATATCCCAGCGAATAAGGCGGTAATTCGGCCATATGCGGCCAGCCGGAAAAGATGTAGCCCGCCATGCCCGGCAGGGCAATAATGCAGCCCAGCGCCCCGCCGGTACCGACGGATTTGCGCATGGGAAGGCCGATATAAGCCATAAACGGGATATTCAGCATCGCGCCGCCCACGCCGATCAGCGCGGACACCATCCCGACCAGTCCGGCCACCGTCATCTGAATTCTTTTTGAAAGCCGGTGCGCGGCAGGCTCGACCTTCATTTCCTGCGAAAAAAACATATAAAAGGAAAGAAGCACAGTGACTCCGGCAAAAATCTGCTTGAGAAAAGCGCCATTCACGGCAGAGGCGAAGCAAGTCCCCGTCACGACCCCCAGAACAACGGCCGGCGCCCAGCTTTTAACGATGGAAAAATCGATGGAACCTTTTTTATGATGCCAGAAAGCCGAGGATGACCCCGTCGCCAGCACCAGCGCCAGAGAAGTCCCCACAGCGACGCGCATCGCGTGACCGGCATCTATGCCAAAGGACGTGAGAACAAGATAAAGCGCCGGTACAAAAATGATGCCGCCGCCCACGCCCAGCAATCCGGACAAAAACCCGCCGATCCCGCCAATGGAAAGCAGCGGCAATAAAAGGTCGACATCTGAAACCGTGGCTGGCGACATAATTTTTTCTGATTATATAAAATGTCCTCTTATTTTCTACAAGGAAAAGGCGGCGACGTCAATAAACTGGAATTTTAAGGGGAAACGTGGTATTAAGTCTAATGCCCGCGAGAAATTCACTTAACTGAATACGGCGAGGAGTTTCACACATGATGACCGAAGCAACATTCAATACCTTCACGCATGCCGTCGTCTGCGCGCCGGGGGGGGATTTTGCCGCAGACGTTTCTCCGGACGCTTACCGGCCCGATCCTGAAGCAACGCTCGCCCAGTACCAGAAATACTGCGCTGCGCTGAAGAAATGCGGCGTCAGCGTCCTCGCTCTCGAGGCCGACCCGCTGTTTCCCCACGGCTGCTTCATCAGCGACATGGCGCTCATAACCGAATACCTCGCCGTCATCGGCAATTTCTCCGACAATAACCCACGGCAGGGAGAACAAAAAAACATCGCCGCTGCCCTGACCGGCGGCAAGTTCCTGAAATTCATCACGGCGCCGGGCCGCCTTGACTGCAGCGATGTGCTGCAGGTCAGCGGCCATTTTTATGTCAGTCTGTCAGACCACACCAACGAAGAGGGCGTGGCACAACTGTCGTTTTTTCTCAGGGAATACGGCTATGCGGTGACGGTGCTGGACCAGAGCGGGGACAACTTCGTGCGCCTCAGCCGTGCGGCCACCTATCTCGGCGCGGGGCTCCTGCTCGTCCGGGAAGAGCTGGCGCGCCACTTTTCCTTCCTCGAATACGAAAAAATTATCGTCCCACATAAAGAGCGCGGCGCAACCAATGCGCTGATGGTCAACGGCACGCTGCTTCTTCCTGCCGGTCATGCCGAAATCCTGAGAGAGCTCAAGCTGCGCGGCATTCCGGTGATCGAAGTCGATGTTTCCGAATTTGAGAAAACGGGCGGCGGGCTCGGGGGTCTCTCCCTGCGTCTGCCCAAAGCCGCGAATAACAAAAATATTGCACTGTCAGCCAGCAACCAGTCTGCCGCCTGAAACCGCGTCAGGTCGCCGTTTTGGCGACCGGTTCTGCGGGAGGGGTCTCGTTTTGCAGCATTGTCAGGCTGACTTTGGTCGTCCCCACCAGCTCTTCGACAATCGCCTCGATGACGGCAGCCACCGTGGATTTATCCGCATCCCCTTTGTCGGACAGCATCACGACGCGGCGGCGAATTTCCGAACGCGCCGACCCGCCCGGAAAATTGGCGGCCAGCAGCCGACGGGCCTGACCTGCGCCCAATCGCGCATAAAGCCGGTTGCGAATCATCACGTCCTCGGAAGATGTCGAAAAGGCCCATAGCTCAATGGGGCCCAGTGTATTGATCAGATGCTGCTCGTAGCGGCCCTCCGTCGTCCCCAGAACCAGCAGGCACGGGGCGCCGCCCGCCTTCGGGCCGGTCAGCTTGTGGCGCATGATCCAGCGCGCCGTGTCGGTCAGGCCAAAACGCTTCTGCGTGGCCTCCACGGCGCTGTCTGAAATCGCCGCACCCAGAACCCAGATGCCGGTGGCCAGATCCACCATGTCATTGTCGAAGTCCCCCAGCATCTGCGAGGACAGGACGATCTGGATGCCGCGTTTCCGCCCCTCGCGCACGTCGCGCACCAGCTGGCTGCGCACGGACTTTGAGCTGCTCGTCCGGTGAAACTCGTCGTAACAAAGACGCTTGGGTGTTTCGGCGAAATCCCCCAGCCGCTGTTCGTGATAGGGGCGGTATTTCGGCCCCATCAGCGCGATGGCGTCCTGATTGATCCACCACGGCGTCACCAGCGCGTGGCGCGCCAGCATATACATGATGGCCGTCTGGCGTTCTGACGTCGCATCCCCCTGCGGGCAGACATCCGCCAGATCCAGCGAGCAGATGCGGGCTTCATTCAGCGAAAACTTTGTCACTGACGATAAAATCGGAAACTCGCGCACGGAAGAGGTGATCATCCGCTCGAAGGCATGGATAACCCCCTCGGAGCTTGTGCCGATGGATGTTTTGTCCAGCAGGTTGCGGATCTGCGGTCGCCGTGCCGCCGCGACGGCATCTCCCACCGTCGGCGAGGCGTAGCGCTGCGCCAGACCTGCTTCATAAAACAGCCCCTTGTCAAACAGGGCATCAACGACATCCCACCAGTAGGAACTGGGAGGCAGGGTAATTTCATGGCGCTGCAGCGCTTCGTCAACCGCCTGGTCTATGCGCGGCAGATAAGGCCGCGGCTCGGCGTTGGCCACTTTGTCGTCGCGCCAGCGGAACATTTCATCCACCACCATCCCCGCCAGTTGCGAAATCCCGTCATAAGGATCCGCCTGCCCGGCCGGCGTGCACAGCAGCGTCAGCATCTCGATCA
>JAHFPI010000020.1 GCA_023266795.1 Rhodospirillales bacterium | reverse complement strand
CGAAACCGGGCACCCGCGCCACCGGCGCAGGGGACTGGGCCATGACAGGGACAGGGGACAAAACGCCGGCGCAGACCAGCAGAGCGGCAAAACCGGCAAGACGATGAATGCTTATTTTCATTGGATAACCTCCATAGTTTTGGCAGAAAAAAGATAACAGATTTTAAACCCGCTCCGGCGAATCGTCAACGGCAAGCCCGTTGCCGCCGGAGAAGAAAATTTCTGGAAAAAAATTATTAATATTTTAATTACTAATATTTTTCTGGCAACGGCGTGGCGGGTGAATTTTTTGCGCTCTTGCCCTTGCCTTTTACTTTCTTAACGCGCTCCGGCTTCAGAAGGCTTGGATTCAATTCTTTCGCCTCTTCTAGAATAGGGTAGGCGATCAGGGTGATATAGCTATTGATCCGGCGCAAATCCCGCAGAATATCGAGATGCAGGCTGGAAGTGGCGATGGTCTCCGCCACGCCCTCGCTCAGGCGCTTGAAATGGCTTTCCGCCGCATGGACTTCGTAAGAACGGAGGATCGCTTTTTCCTCGAACAGTTTCCGGGCCATCTTGACGTCGCCGGTCATGAACACGCTCTGCGCCAGTTGTATGCTCTCCATAACGCGCGCGTGCAGATCGGAGATTTCCGCGAAACCCTGCCGCGAAAAATTGTCCTGATTGCGGATTTTTTTCATCGCCATTTCCATCAGGTTCTTGTCGATGATGTCGCCGACGTGCTCGAGGTTGGTGGAGAACGTCAGGATTTGCATGTAGCGGCGGCTTTCGTTTTCGTCAAGCATTTGCCCCGACAGCCGCGCCAGATAGGTTTTAATCGACTCGTAAAGGCCGTCGACAATCAGCTCCTTGCTGCGGATGTCCTGCACCAGGCGCGGATTGTTGCTCCGCAGCGCTTCCAGCGTGTCCTGCAGCATTTTCTGCACAATATCGCAGATGCGCAGGGTTTCGCGCGCCACGCAGGCCAGCGCGGCGGGCGGCGTCGCAATCGCCGTCGGATCGAGATAGCGCGGCAGGCTTTCGTCTTCCTCGCGCGGGCGGTCCGGCAGGATGACTTCGCTCATGCGCGTCAGGGACACGGTAAACGGCAAAAAGACCAGCCCCAGCGCCAGATTGAACGCCGTATGGAAGTTGACCAGCATCCGCGCCGGATCGGGGTGGATCAGTTCGATAAACGGCAGAATCAGGCTGTTCATAAACGGCATCACGAAAATAACGCCCGTCCCACGGATGAAAAGATTGCCTAAGGGCACGCGCCGCCCCGCCGGAATATCGCGCAGCGTCATGATGACTGGCGCCAGCGCGCCGCCGACATTGGCGCCCAGCACCAGATAAAGCCCCAGATCCACCGGAATGGTTCCGGCGGCCACAAAGCTCATATACAAAAGCACCATGCCCAGGCTCGAATGCACAAACCAGGTCAGCAGCGCGGAAATCAGCACGGCCAGAACCGGCTGGTCCCGCAACGGCCCGATCAGCGCGTGCAGGGCGTCGGAATGTTCCAGCGGCGCGGCGGCGCCGGTGATCGTTTTCAGCGCCAGCAGCGCCAGCCCCACGCCGATCAGGGCGCGTCCGACATGTTTGTACTGGCTCCCGTCCATGGCCTTGTTGACGGTATAGCCGAGGACAATCATGGCCGGCACCAGCCAGCTCACGTTCAGCGACATAAGCTGCGCAGCCAGAGTCGTGCCGACATCCGCCCCCAGCATCACGGCGATGGCGGCGGAAACGGTGATGACGTTGCGGGCGGCGAAGGCGCTGACAATCAGGTTGGCCGCTGTGCTGCTCTGCAAGGCGGCGGCGACGCCCATCCCCACGAAAAAAGCCTTGAACCGGTTGCTGGTCGAATTGGAGATCAGCCGCCGCAGCGCGGTGCCATAGGCCCGACTCAGGCCGACGTTGACCATGCCCACTCCCCAGAGAAGAAGGCAAATGCCGCCGATGACCTGCAAGAGTATTTCAGTCGCGCTAATCGTCGTTCTCCCGGGGTTTAATGCAGCTTGGACCAGACTTTCCGGTTTGTGTTGAACATGACGCCGGCAAAGACCAGAAGGAAAAGAATGACTTTTATCCCCATCTGCTTGCGCTGCTCCATATGCGGCTCGGAAACCCAGGCCAGGAACTGCGTGACGTCGCGGGCTTCCTGCTCCAGCGAGTTGGGCGTCCCGTCGGCATAAGAGACCTGCCCGTCGGAAAGCGGCTTGGCCATGGCGATCTGGTGGCCGGGGAAATATTTGTTGTAGTTCATGCCCGCCATCAGCTGCACATCCGCCGGCGGCGTTTCGAATCCCGTCAGGATGCTGAAGATATAATCCTCGCCGCCATCGCGGGCCTTGACCAGCAGGGACATGTCCGGCGGCAGAGCGCCGTTATTGGCGGCGCGCGCGGCCTTGTCGTTTTTAAACGGGGATTTGAAATGATCGGAAGGCAGCGCCGGACGCTCGAACATCTCGCCTTCGTCATTCGGGCCGTCGGTGACGGTATATTGCGCGGCGACGGCCTTGACCTCGTCCGGCGTATAGCCGATCTTTTCAAGGTTGCGGTAGGACATGAACTTCATCGCATGGCAGGCCGAACAGACCTCCTTGTAAACCTGAAAGCCCCGCTGCACCGCCGCCTTGTCGTAAACACCGAGAATGCCCTTATGCTGCCAGTGCTGGTGCGGCAAAGTTTCGTCTTCCGCCGCCCGTACCGGCAAAGCCAGAGCCAGCGTGATGAGGAACACAAAAAGAGACAGTGTCTTTTTCATTATCTTGCAGTCTCCTTTATTCATGGCCGGCCTCGACGGATTCACTGATGCTGGCCGGCGGCGTCAGCGTTTTTTCGTATTTGCCAAGCACCGGCACAATCACCAAAAAATGCAGGAAATAATAGAACGTCCCGACAATCCCGAACCACAGCGGCATCCCTTCGGGCGGTTTGGAACCGGCGTAGGTCAGCGCGCAGACGGCCAGCAGCAGCAGCAGCAGGCACCATTTATAAACCGGACGGTAAACGGCGCTTCTGACCGGCGAGGTGTCAAGCCACGGCAAAAACAGCAGCAGCAGGATGGACGAGAACATGGCGATCACGCCCTGCAATTTTGCCGGCAGCAGGATGATATGCGTGAACGGGATATTGAGGTCGATCGTGAAGGCCCGCAGGATGGCATAGAACGGCAGGAAGTACCATTCGGGCACGATATGCGGCGGCGTCTGCATGGGGTCGAACTGCCGGAAATGGGCGGGGTCCGCCAGCACCAGCGGCGCAAAGAACACGACCGCCATGAAGATAATCATGAAAACAACCGTGCCGAAAGAATCCTTGGTTGTGTAATAGGGATTGAACGGGATGACGTCCTTTTCCGACTTGGGCTCGACGCCGGTCGGGTTGTTGGAGCCCGACACATGCAGCGCCCAGACGTGGACGAACACCACGGCGCAGATCACAAACGGCAGCAGAAAGTGCAGCGCGTAAAAACGGTTGAGTGTCGGGTTATCCACGGCGAAGCCGCCCCACAGCCAGGTGACAAGGCCGTCGCCGATCAGCGGCACCGCCGAGAAAAGGCTGGTGATCACCGTCACGCCCCAGCCGCTCATCTGGCTCCACGGCAGCGTGTAGCCCATGAACGCCGTCACCATCATCAGCAGCATAATGACGACGCCGAAAATCCACACCAGCTCGCGCGGCTGGCGGTAAGAGCCGTAGAACAGCCCCCGGGAAATGTGGATATAGACGGCAATAAAGAAAAACGAGGCGCCGTTCATGTGGGTGTAGCGCATCAGCCAGCCGTAGTTCACGTCCCGCATCATGTGCTCGATGCTCTCGAAGGCCAGCGTGGTGTGCGGCGTATAGCTCATCGCCAGAAAGACGCCGGTCACGATCATGATTCCCAGCATCGCCATCGCGATGGCGCCGAAACTCCAGAAATAATTGAAGTTGCGCGGCGTCGGGAAGTTGCCGTACTGGTCATGCAGTATGGAATAAATCGGTAGACGGTCGTTGATCCACTGGACGACGGGATTATCGAACTTCACTTTTTTTCCGGCACTGGCCATAGCGTTCTATTTCCTCAAAAATTTGTTTTGCATGCGCTGCGCGATCTCAACCGACCCGGATAAGCGTGTCGGTAACGAATGTATAGGGCGGCACCAGCAGGTTCTTGGGCGCGGGGCCGCTGCGGATGCGTCCCGATAAATCGTATTGCGAGCCGTGACACGGACAAATCCAGCCGCCATATTCTCCGCGTGGCTGGCCCGCCTTGGTGCCCAGCGGGATGCATCCCAGATGGGTGCAGACGCCCTTGACGATCAGCCACTCGGCTTTAACGGCGCTGTCCTCGTCTTTCTGCGGGTCGCGCAGGGACTGCCAGTCAACCGCGCGCTCCTTGGCGATTTCCTCGGGCGTGCGGTGACGGATGAAAAGCGGCGCACCGCGCCAGACCGCCGTAATCGCCTGCCCAACCTGTATCTTGCTGATATCGACTTCGGTCGAGGCCAGCGCCAGCGTATCCGCTGCCGGATTCATGCTGTTCGGCAATACCCACAGGGCGCTGCTGACGCCGACGGCGCCCATTGCGCCCGCCGTCAGGTAAAGAAAATCGCGGCGGGTCCCGCCCGCACGTCTTGTTGAGTCCATCGTTTATTCTTCCTTAATTCGGACCACAGAAAGCCGTTATCCTGAACGGACAACGGCTGATAAAACAGTCGACACAGTTCAACCAAAGATAGTACTCTTATTTACTAAAAATAAAAGACACCGCCTAGCAAAAATAATAGCATTATGTCCAATAACACCTTAAAAAAAAGCTTTCTGCCTCAATGTGATGGCGCTTCTTTAGATTTCATAAAGATTTGCGCTGCATTTTTTATGGTTATTGATCACATCAACCTGATCTGGTTCGATCATGAATTTTTTCCGATGCTCCTGATCGGGCGCGCGACTTTTCCGTTGTTCTGTTATGCGGTGGCGGCGGCAATGCTGAGGGTAAAAGCCGGCTTTCCGCGCCGCTACATGGTAAGAATGCTCTTTCTGGCCATCGTGACGCAGCCCCTCTACCAGTTCGCCGCGAACGATGTTGCGGGCAATGTTATCTTTACGCTTGCCGTTGGCGGGCTGCTGGCTGCATTCACCTCCCGCCTTAAACTGTGGCAGATGTATATATTGTATACCGGCGCGATCATTTCGATGCTGTGGCTCATTCCGCTGGAATTCGGACTGGCGGGCGTGATGCTGCCCTCCGCCATCGTACTGGCGCAGCGCGGCCATAAAGGCGTTTATCCCTTCCTGCTGTTGCTGATGCTCTCAATAAACGCGGGCGGAATTCTCGACTGGCTGGAAAACAGCGTCAGCAGCGTCAACTGGTTGTCCTATGTTCTCGTTTGCCTGTCGGGCATATTTTTGCCGCTGATGGTGCTGGACATCGCCCGCCATCTCCCCCAGACCGGACGCCTGCTGCCGAAATACGCGCTGCATGTATTTTATCCGGCGCATCTGGTCATCCTGAAAATTATCGCCATGGCCTTTTTCAAATGAGGCTCGCGCTCTTCGAACCGGACATCCCGCAAAACACCGGCACCCTGATGCGCCTCTGCGCCTGCCTGAATGTGCCGATGGATATTATCGAGCCGTGCGGATTTATTCTCTCCGATAAAAACCTGCGGCGGGCGGGCATGGATTACCTTGACCGGCTTGACCTGACGCGGCACCTCGATTGGGCCGCGTTCAAAGCCGCCCGCAGCAGCCAAAGGCTGATTCTCCTGTCGACAAAATCCGGCGATTCGTTCCTTGATTTCAAGTTTCAGGCGGATGACGTGCTGCTAGCCGGACGCGAAAGTGCCGGTGTGCCTGATTCGGTGCGGCAGGCGTGTCCCGCCGGGGTGCGCATCCCGATGGCGGAGGGTATGCGCTCGCTGAACGTCGCCCTTGCATCGGCGCTCGTTTTGGGGGAAGCTCTCCGCCAGACAAAAGGATACCCTTCATGAAACAACAGGCTGAAGCATGGTTCGCTGCGCTGCGCGACCAGATCTGCGCCGCCCTCGAGAAAATCGAGGGCGATCTGACGGGCACGCACCGTGAATTGCCCGCCGGACGCTTCACGCGGAAACCGTGGGAGCGCAAAAACGAGGACGGGTCTTCCGGCGGCGGCGGCGTGATGTCGCTGCTGCATGGCCGGGTTTTCGAAAAAGCCGGAGTGAATATTTCAACCGTGCACGGAAAGTTTTCCGAAGCGTTCCGCAAGCAAATCCCCGGCGCGGAAGACACCGGCGATTTTCTGGCGACCGGCATCAGCCTCGTCATCCACCCGCGCTCGCCGCTGGTGCCCGCCATCCACATGAATACGCGCTATATCGCCACCGCGAAAAGCTGGTTCGGCGGCGGCGCGGACCTGACGCCGATGGTCCCCGTGCAAAGAGACACCGATGACTTCCACGCCGCCTTCAAGGACACCTGCGACGCCGCCGATCCCGACTACTATCCGAAATTCAAGAAATGGTGCGACGAATATTTTTTTCTGCCGCACCGCAACGAGCCGCGCGGCATCGGCGGCATTTTTTACGATTATCTCGACAGCGGCGATAAGGAAAAAGATTTCCACTTCACGCAGGAAGTCGGCAAGACCTTCCTGCAAATCTATCCGGAGATCGTCCGCCGCCACATGAACCGGGCCTGGACGGCGGCGGAGCGCGAGCACCAGTTGATCCGGCGCGGCAGGTATGTCGAGTTCAACCTGTTATATGACCGTGGCACGCAGTTCGGCCTCAAAACCGGCGGCAATACCGAGGCTATCCTGATGTCGATGCCTCCCGAAGTGAAGTGGCCATGACAGATCAAAACGGGCCTGATGACGACAAAGTGACCCGTTTCCCCGACGCGCGGGAGCGGGAAGCCCTCGAGAAGGCGCATATCGTCCATCACACGCCCGCCCGCGAGCCGTTTCTTAACCTGCCGCCGGTCGTGCAGATACTATGCCTGCTCAATATCGCGGTTTTTTTGTGCGGGAAATTTTTTCCGCAGCTGCTGACGGACGATCTTCTTTATGCGCTGGCCTTCGTTCCGGCGCGCTATTTTGGCGCTGACCCCATCGGCGGCGCTGCGATTTTTTCTCCCGTCACTTATATGTTCATTCACGGGGGATGGATGCACCTGTCGCTCAACGTCGCCATGCTGATGGCTTTCGGCGCCGGGCTGGAAAAGTTTATGGGCGGGCGCCGCCTGCTGCTGCTTTATTTCGCAACGGGACTCTGCGGCGCGATGGCGCAGTTGCTGGTCTATCCCCATACCGACTCACCGATGATCGGCGCTTCCGGCGGGATCAGCGGATTGTTCGGCGGCGTCATGATTATGATGTATTCCAGCGGCATGCTGGGACAGGGATACCGGAAACTCCTGCCCGTCATTTTTATCTGGATCGGCATTTCGGTTTTTTTCGGATTCTTCGGCATGCCGGGCGTCGATAGCCCGATTGCCTGGACGGCCCATGTTGGCGGTTTTATCGGCGGGCTGCTGCTGTACGGGCCGATCAGCCGACTAAAGATTCAGCATTAACGCGGCGCCAATACGTCTTTTCCGCCGTCGCCGCCCTTGGTCAGGGCGGGAGAAATATAGGGCACGCTGGGGCCGCGCAGGATCCCCTTGATCGTATCCATCAGGTCGGACGCGGAAAAGCCGCCGGCGCCGGCCATTGATTGCAGCATGCCCTGAGTCAAATCGTCGGAGGACTGGTCGGCGATCACATAGCCGGCTGCATTATCCATCCACGGTTCGGCGGCCTGCGCGGCGGCGCCGTCCAGCGTCTGGAGTTCGCGCATCGCCCCCTTCACGTCGCCTTTATCGAGCAGCAACTGCGCCCGCGCCACCGCCGCGTCCGTATTTTTTCCCTTTACCGCCGCCGCATCGCCCGCCGCCGTCAATGCGTCAAGACGCTTGCGGGCGGCCTGCTGCACGGAAATATCCTGCCCCTGCAATTTCGCCGTGACGATGTCACCGGCCATTCCCTTCAGCGCCGTCTGCAGCGCCGTGCGGCTCATAACCCCTTTTTCGGCATAGGGGGCGAGATGCTGCAGCGCCTGGTTCATGCGCGGATCGTTGCCGGCGAACTTCTTCAACAGCGCCAGATCCTGCGCGTAGGGACGGTGATTGTCGATGTTGCTTCTGAATTCGTTCAGCACCAGCAGCATGGCTCCCGCCGCCAGATCCTCGCTTTTCATCGGCCCCAGCAGGGCGTTCAGCGTCCGGTCATGATGGCGCGCCTCATCCACGGAGCGGTTGAATTCCTCCGGATGGTCGCCGGATGATCCGGCCAGCAGCTGCCGCAGCGTGTTCATCGCCTGCGCCGCTGCTTCCTCTCCTCCCACGCTCCCGCGCAGCAAGACCATGTTTTCCAGCACCTGCGAAAACGCCGGCGCGTCCGGGCTTTCAACGGTCTGCGTAGCCGAAGAGGCCATCTGGCCGATAGCGCCGGTAAAGGGAGCTGCTATGCCCTGCAATACCTCGATCACGCTGTTCAGTATCCCGCCGACAGAGCCCTGCGGCAGCGGCGACGTTTTCGGCGTGTGCAAATAATCCATCCACTGGGGGCTTTTGTTCAGGCGCGAATATTCAGGCGCCATCAGGAAGACGCCGAACAGGACAATCGCGATAAACATGAAGGCAAAGGTGAGAACCGAGCGGTTCAGGAATTTCAGCTTTTCCTGCATGATGCGTTTTTGCTGGAGCTTTTCATACTCGCGGCGGCCCAGCCCCGAACGGCGGTCGGCGCCTTTGTAGGTATCGGTGTCTATCAGCCCGTTGCTGTCGCGGAAAACGAGCTTCTGGCGGCGGTCGGCGTTTCTCCGCCGTTCCTGCACCACCTTGTGGGCGGTGGCCTCCAGCTCCCGCAGCGCTTCCATGACCGCCTCCATGCGGGGATGACGTGTAACACAGACTGTCCGCCACGGAAGTTCTTTCAACGTCACCGCTATGCGTTCGCTGATGCAGACGGCTTCAAGCCTGGCGCTCGCCCCCTGCAGCTCTTTTTGCCGCAGCAGCCTGACAAGATTTTCCGCCGTCCTTTCCGAGAAGACCGTCACGACATCGACGACGCCGTGCTGCAACGCTCCCAAAACATCCGCCGGTATTTCGTCGAGGAACCGCGCTTTGTAAATCGGCAGCCGCACAACCTCCACGCCCGAAGCGGTGACGGACGCGCCGATTTCTCCCGCCGTATCCTCGCCGCATAAATGCAGAATTTTTTTAAGTTCCAGCGCGGGGACTTCCGCCTTTATCAACGTCGCCAGATCCCCGCTGTCGCCGTGGGCGGAAAAAACCTTGGCGAACCCCGCTTTTTGCGCCGAGGCCGCCGTCGCGTCCCCCACCGCGAACACGGGTAGGTGCCGCTCCGCCGAACGGCCGGAAAAAACCTGCACCGCCTGCGCGCTGGTAAAAACAAGCGCCTGATAGGGCGCCAGATCCGCCAGATCCGCCTCGATCCCGACATACTCCATCATCGGCGCCACATAAGCGAAATAGCCTTCGCCGCGCAGTTTTTCCGCAAATTCCTCCGCAACAGGCTGTGGCCGGGTGACAAGAACCGAACGCATTTTTTAAATCTCTCCTACGATTCCCATTATCGCGCGGGCGACGACATCGGGGCAATAGCGATTAATTTATTGAATAATATGAAGAAAATACACCTCTTTGCGCTAAAGGGTTGCATTTTTTATTGTTTTTCTGTAAAATAGCGATAGCAAAGTTAGGGTTCGACATGGATGATCTGACGCAGGAAATTCTGGAGACCATCGCCGCCTTCCAAAAAAAAGGCCGGAAAAAGACCTGCCCCCTCTCCGGCAAAAAATATATCGGCGTAAAGTTTTATGAACCCGCTGCGAAACAATATATTGAAGTCAGGGTGCCTGATCCGGATTTTTGGCAGCCCGCCGTGAGCTTTGAGAATGAATACAGACTGCAGGGTGTTGCACAACAATACCGTTTGCCGAAAGGACTCTCCGCTGTCGACCTGGAAACCTATGCGGTTCTGCTCTCCTGCCGCAAGGATCTCGCCGCAGAACAGTGCCACGATAAAATGACGGATCTGTGGAGCGCCCTCATCGCCCGCAACCCCACCCTGAAAAAAATCGATTTCTCGCCGGAAGATTCCGCGGCGCTGTTCAAAATGATCATGGGCGTTGCCAGCGCCTTTAATGCGGATGACATTCAATACTTTATACGAAATTTTATTTCCGGAACGGAAAATCCGGAACTAAAAATGTGTGCGAGCCCTGAATATAAAAAACTGGAGACGGTTTTCAACCGTTATGCCTCGAATCAAAAATCACCCGCTGCTCCAAAACGGGAACTCAGGCTTTCATGGGTGGCCTCTCCGCTGACGCTGCGGTTAATCCGCCACCAGATGATGAAAAGACGCGCCGCACAACCGTCTCTTAATAATTAGAAAAATATTCCTTCGGCAACTGCGCCTTTAATTCTTCGCCCACCTGCAAACCGAGCTGCCGTGCCTCGCGCATATCAGACACCCGCGCCTGTCGGGAAGCTTTTTTGACGTCGCTGCCGTCGGGGCGCGCCACCAGCACGTCGAACCGTACGTTATGCTGCGCATCCGGCACGCTCATCAGGGCGGCCAGCGGCGTTTTGCAGGAGCCGTCCATCACCTCCAGAAAAGCCCGCTCTGCCGTGACGCGCAGCTCCGTCACCGGACAATGCACGGCGGCCAGTAAATTCCGGACGCGCGTATCGGCGGCGCGGAGCTCGATGCCGACTGCGCCCTGCGCCACGGCGGGCAGCATCACGTCCGGCTCCAGAATATTTTTGACCAGATGCCCCAGCCCCAGCCGGTTCAGCCCGGCCACTGCCAGCAGCGTCGCATCCACGACGCCGCTTTCCATCTTTTTCAGCCGCGTGCCGACGTTGCCACGCAGCAGGGTGATTTTTAAATCGGGACGCCGCGCCAGAATAATCGCCTGACGGCGCAGGCTGGATGTGCCGATCACCGCGCCCGCCGGCAGGTCATCCAGCGTCTTCGCCTTCAGGGAAAAAAACGCGTCGCGCGGGTCTTCGCGCGGCAGCAGGCAGGAAATCACCAGCCCCTCCGGCAGCAGCGTCGGCATGTCCTTCATCGAATGGACGGCGCAATCAATTGTCCCCGCCAGCAGCGCTTCTTCTATTTCTTTGGTGAACAGCCCCTTGCCGCCGGCTTCCGACAGCGCCCGGTCCTGAATCCTGTCGCCCGTCGTGGAGATCACGATGACTTCCGCCGTCAGATCCGGATGATGGCCGCGCAGCATTGCCAGCAAAATCTGCGCCTGTGCCAGAGCCAGAGGGCTGCCGCGTGTGCCGATTTTAAGGTTTGTTTCCATGGGGCTTGTTGTATCGCTTTTTACGGGCGAATGCAAATACCCTGTGATATAGTTTCTCCTATGAAAAAAGTGGCAAAAAAAGTGTTGGGAATCGAAACAAGCTGCGACGAAACCGCCGTTGCGATCGTGACCGAAGATAAAGCATTGCTGGCCAATCTGGTGCTGAGCCAGCAGGAACACGCCCTGTTCGGCGGCGTTGTGCCGGAAATCGCCGCGCGCGCCCACCTGAACCATATCGATACGCTGGTGCAGGAAGCGCTGCACAAATCCGGCCTGTCCTTCGGCGATCTGGACGCCG
Organism: Rhodospirillales bacterium; assembly: GCA_023266795.1. Taxonomy (GTDB): domain Bacteria; phylum Pseudomonadota; class Alphaproteobacteria; order Micavibrionales; family UBA2020; genus PALSA-926. The sequence continues at coordinate 3,525 of JAHFPI010000020.1, read as the reverse complement.
TGGCCGTCACTGCCGGCCCCGGCCTGATCGGGGGTGTTCTCGTCGGCGTCATGACAGCCAAAGCGATCGCCGCCGTCCACGGCATGCCGCTGATCGCCGTCAACCATCTGGAGGGCCACGCGCTGACCGTGCGCCTGACGGAAGATGTTCCCTTCCCTTATCTGCTGCTGCTCGTCTCCGGCGGCCATTGCCAGTTATTGATCGTCGAAGGCGTCGGAAAATACCGCCGGCTCGGCACCACGCTGGACGACGCCGCCGGCGAAGCTTTCGATAAAACGGCCAAGTTGCTGGGCTTAAGCTATCCCGGCGGGCCCGCCGTGGAAAAAATGGCCTTAAACTGCGATAACCCCGCCCGCGCCCTCGAAAAATTCCCGCTGCCGACGCCGATGGTCGGCAAGGATGGCTGCGATTTCTCTTTCTCCGGCCTGAAAACCGCCGTCAAGCGCATTGTCGACAAACTGCCGGAAACCATCGACCGGCGCGATGCGGCGGATATCTGCCATTCCTTCCAGCACAGCGTCGCGATGATCCTGAACGACCGCACCGAACAGGCGATAAAGCAGTACCTGTCCCTGCACCCGCAGCAGAAAAACCCTTCGCTGGTCGTGGCGGGCGGGGTGGCGGCCAATAAAATGCTGCGGCAGGGGCTTGAACATCTGGGTAAAAAGTACAATATTCGCTTTGTCGCGCCGCCGCTTGATCTCTGCACTGACAACGCCGCGATGATCGCCTGGGCAGGCATGGAGCGCCTGCGGCTGGGCATGACTGATTCGCTTGATTTTCCGGTGTACCCGCGCTGGCCGCTGGAATCCCTGTCCGCCGCATCCTGAAGGAGGCTTCTATGCCGGATTATACCGTTATCCCCGCTGCCGAGCTGAAAAAAATCGCTGGAACCGGCGGGCGCATCGTCGATGTGCGCACAGCCGTGGAACACCAGACCCAGCATTTGCTGCGCCCGCATGACCACACGCCCCTTGACCAGTTAAACCCCGCCGATTTTATGCTCCGTCGCGGGCTGGACCGCGACGCGCCGGTTTATTTTCTCTGCCGCAGCGGCATGCGCGCCAGAACCGCTGCCGAAAATTTCGCCGCTGCCGGATATAAAAATGTCTATGTGATCGATGGCGGCATAACGGCCTGTGAAGCCTGCGGCGAGCCCGTCTCCGGCGGCAACGCTTCACCAACTGCGGGTTCAGGCGTCATTTCGCTGGAAAGGCAGGTGCGGATCGCCGCCGGCGCGCTTGTCGCACTGGGGGCGCTGTCAGGTTACGCATTGCATCCGGCCTTTTATCTATTGTCCTTTCTGGTGGGGGCGGGGCTGGTTTATGCAGGCGTCACCGACCACTGCGGCATGGCGCTGATTCTAACCAAAGCGCCGTGGAACAAGAACGTGGGCGCCACCGCTTGCGGCCTCGCCAAACCGCCGACGCCTCCGGCGGCGGGAGGATGCGCCTGATGCTGAAGCCCGATGTCCGTGGATTTTTTGACCCCGCCACCGCCACATGGACCTATGTCGTCTGGGCCGAGGGCGCGGCAGATAAAAAATGCGCCGTCATCGACAGCGTTCTTGACTACGACATGGCCTCCGGACGCGCCTCCACCGCATCGACGGACAAAGTCATTTATTTTATCCGCAGCAAGGGGCTTCAGGTTGAATGGATACTGGAAACCCATATCCATGCGGATCACCTGACAGCTTCCCGCTATCTCAGGGAAAAGCTCGGCGGAAAAACGGCGATCAGCCGGCATATTCTGGATGTGCTGAAAACATGGCAGCCGGTGTTTCACAATGAAGATGACACGCCGCTGGACGGCTCCCAGTTCGACTATCTTTTCAAGGACGATGAGGTTTTTTCAATCGGGGCGCTGGAGGCCCGCATCATACATGCCCCCGGCCACACGCCGGCGGACACGGCCTACATCATCGGCGATGCGGCTTTTGTCGGGGATGCGATGTTCCTGCCTGATGTCGGCACCGGCCGCTGCGACTTTCCGGGCGGCAGCGCCGCAAACTCATATGACTCAACCCGGAAGCTTCTGGATCTGCCGGAAGATTACCGGATGTATGTCGGGCACGACTATCCCCCCGATGACGCCCGCGCGCCGCTATGCATGGCCACCATTGCCGAGCAGAAATCGGCCAATATTCTGGCCGGCGCTGCCGCCAGCCGCGAGGCCTTTATTAAAAAGCGCACCGAATCCGACAAAAACAAAAGTGTTCCGGCGCTTCTTCTGCCGTCGCTGCAGGTCAATCTCCGCGCCGGGGCTTTTGGCCGGGAAACAGGCGGGGTTCAATATATAAAAATTCCTTTGAACGTGGTATGAATAAACAGCATGAACCAAAAACCGAATAATAATATCGCCGTTATCGGCGCGGGAGCCTGGGGCACGGCACTGGCGCAGGTGCTGGCCGAAGCCGGACGTAACGTCACGCTATATGCCCGCGCATCGGAACTCGCAGCCGCCATCAACCAAAGTCATGAAAACACCGTCTACCTGCCGGGCGTGGCGCTCAACCCCCGCATCCATGCCACGTCTTATCTGGCGGAAGCCGCAAAAAACGCCGACATTCTCCTGCTGGTGACGCCGTCGCAGTTTATCCGCAATCTTCTGTCCAAGCTCAAGCCGCATCTCCCGCCGCGCGTGCCGCTGGTGAATTGCGCCAAAGGCATTGAAGTCACCACCGGCAAATTCCTCTCGGAAGTGGCGGCGGAAATCGTCCCCGATGCACCCTATGCGGTTTTATCCGGCCCCACCTTCGCGCATGAAGTCGCGCGGGGGCTGCCGGCGGCCGTCACGTTTGCCACCGCCGCGCCGAAGCAACAGGCGCAGGCATGGGCGCAGGCACTCTCCGGAAAAACTTTCCGCCCCTACCTTTCCGGCGATCCTACAGGCGCCGAAATCGCGGGCGCCGTAAAAAACGTTATCGCCATCGCCTGCGGCATTGTTGAGGGTCGGCGCCTCGGCCAGAACGCCAAAGCCGCCGTCATGACGCGCGGCATCGCCGAAATCAAGCGGCTGGGCATGAAAAGCGGCGCGGAAGCGGATACCTTTCTCGGTCTTTCCGGCATCGGCGACCTGACGCTCACCTGCCACTCCATGTCCTCGCGCAACTATTCTCTCGGCGTCGAACTGGGGCAGGGGCATAAGCTGCAGGATATTCTGTCCAAACGTCTTACCGTCACCGAAGGCATAACCACCGCCCGCGCTATTGCCACCCATGCCCACAAAATGGGCGTGGAAATGCCCATCTCCGCCGCCGTCGACAGGGTCCTTCACCACGCCGCCGATATTAGCGGCGTCATCGACGAGCTGCTGGCGCGGGACCTGAAACAGGAAAGCCATTGATGAATTATTGGCTGATGAAATCGGAGCCGGCGGCTTATGACTGGGCGCAGATGGTCAAGGACAAAAAAGCCGGCTGGACGGGCGTGCGTAATTATCAGGCGCGCAATAATATGCGGGCGATGCAGACCGGCGACACGGCTTTTTTCTATCACTCCAACGAAGGCCGCGAGATCATCG
>JAHFPI010000169.1 GCA_023266795.1 Rhodospirillales bacterium | reverse complement strand
CAGGATCTATGGATTGCCGCCCGCGACCGCGCGCTGTTCACGCTGCTCTACGGCTGCGGTCTGCGGATCGACGAAGCCCTGCAACTCAACTACGGCAACCGCCCGCAACGGGGCGAGGTGCGCGTCATCGGCAAGGGCAGCAAGGAGCGGCTCGTGCCGGTGCTGGACGCCGTGCAGAAAATACTCGATGAATATATCGCCTGCTGCCCCTTCCCGTTCGACAAGGGAACGCCCCTGTTCCTCGGCAGCCGTGGTGGCAGGCTCAATCAGGGCGTGGCGCAGCGGCAACTGCGCATCCTGCGGAAAACCCTCAACCTGCCGGAAAGCCTGACCCCGCACGCCCTGCGCCACAGCTTCGCCACGCATATCCTCGTCAACGGCGGCGACCTGCGCTCGATACAGGAACTCCTCGGCCACGCTTCCGTCTCCACCACCCAGCGCTACACCGATTTCGACAACGCGCAGCTGATGGAGATTTACAACCGGTCGCATCCGAGAGCGCGGAGCTAGAGATGTTTGAAAGTGATAAAAATCCCGGCCCCCGAAAAGTTAAAGATACAGAAAGACAGGTGGCTATGGCATTTCGAGGAATGCTGAAGCGAATTGGATTGAAATGCGTTGGAAGGGGAAAAAGTTAGTCCTTGAATATAAAACCAGTCTGGAGGAGTGTTCTGACGAAGATTCTCGCCGTGTCGCGAAAAATGGCAGCATTTACTATATGAGCAATGAATACATAGATATAATACGTGTGCATTCCTTAGAGCTTTCTCTTCAAGAAAAAGAAGAAGTTATGCAACTGGTTAAAGAGGGGGTAGAAGCATCACGACGAGATACCTTACCTTCCATTACGACATATTCTATCAGTGCTAGATTTATCAATACCCGATGGGATATTACTCAGCGTGCTGAAGGCTTTAGAATGGATTGGGTATATAAACCACCACAGTTAACATTGCGTCGAAAACTTTCATCATCACTGTCTTTGTTAAAATGGAAGATTGGATTCTTTGGTAAACGTGCAATAAAACGTTTCCTTAGTCGATAAATTATTTGTGCTCATTAGAGTTTTCCAACCTCTTCTTCAACATCTCCCTGCCCTGCCGGTAATCCCACCAGCTCATTTCCTGATAGCTTTTGATTTGTAGCGGGGTTTTTACTTCGTTCCAGATGGCGGCGGCGGTTTTGTTCCGGTCCAGCACATCGATCTGGTGCACCAGATCTTTCAGTTCCGCCTGCTGCTCGCGGGTGATTTTCCTGTGGGTGGCCTCCCAGCCGCCGAGATTCACCGCCATCATCAGCACACCGACAAGAAAACCCGTCAACACACGTTTCCAGCTGTAAAGCGCGGACACCTGCATCTGCGATTTATCCAGCACCGCCTTGATCTCCATGCGGACGGAGGCCGGGTCTTCCATATCGATTTCGTTATTGTTTGAATAATGGCGCAGGAAGGACAGCATCAGCTGATCCGTCACCCCGTCCTCATGATGGAAGTAGCGCGCCATGAGCGCCGTCGCGCGCTGGCGTTGTTTTTCCGTCAGCAGGCGATTTTCCTCCCTGAGCCAGAAATCGAGACAGCGCTCCGCCTGTTCGATCGGCCCGAGAATATCCAGTTTCTTTTCCCACCCCGTCAGCATGACTTGAGTACTCCTGAATGTAACTCAACTTATAGGTGAATATTTAAATATTTACAACCTATAATTGTATATGCTACCTTTTCCATGAAGGGATATGCCATGAAAAAGCCCCTCCTCATGATATACGCGATGGCCATGTTATTGCTAGAATTTTTTCCGGCCGCCGGCTCTCCCCGGCAGGAAATCATCAACGGGCCGATGACCGGCGAGGTGCTGAATGTGCTGGACGGCGATACCGTCAACGTCAAGGTGCATGTCTGGATCGGGCAGGAAATCGAGACCAGCCTGCGCGTCGAAGGCATCGACGCCCCCGAAATAAAAGGCAAGTGCACCGAAGAGCGCACGCTGGCCGAAGCGGCGCGGCAGGAAATGATAAAACTCCTCGGCGACAACCTGATCCGGATTTATAACATCCGTCTAGAAAAATACGCCGGACGGGTGCTGGCGGAAGTCGAGACAACCGGCGGCATCGACATCGGCCGGCACATGATCGAAAAAGGCCTCGCCCGCCCCTATCACGGCGAAAAACGCCGCCCTTGGTGCGCAAAACCCGATGAAGATTAAAAAATAAACCCGTACCCTGACCGTCCCGTTTAGCGCGGAAATACGCACGATTTAAAGGCTTCTACAATTCAAGATTGTTCATAAGATGGGACGCCGCCCCCTTGCCCTGACGACCAAAATAGTCTACAAATACCGTGATACTACTTTTAATAACTAACGCTCAGGAGATACGTACATGGCAAGCGGTACCGTCAAATGGTTCAATAACAAAAAAGGTTTTGGTTTCATCGTTCCCGATCAGGGCGGGCAGGATGTGTTCGTGCACATTTCCGCCGTTGAAAAATCAGGGCTGAAGGGGCTGAATGAAGGTCAGAAAGTAAACTATGATCTCGCCCCCGACCGTGAAGGCCGCATGACTGCCGTCGATCTCAAGGCCGTATAGGAATAAAACCGTCCAAAAGCCCCTGGAGTCACTCCGGGGGCTTTTTCTTTTGCCGGGAACTTTGTGAGCCAACATGCTGAGTTATCAACACATCTACCATGCCGGAAATTTCGCTGACGTGCAGAAACACGCCGTACTGGTCAAACTCCTGCAGGTGCTGGCGCAGAAGCCGCAGAAGTTCTGCGTCATGGATACCCATGCCGGGCGCGGCCTGTATGACCTGAACAGCGACGAAGCGCAGAAAATCGGCGAGTTCAACAGCGGCATCCTGCCCTTCTGGGAGGCGCGGCGCGAGCCCTCCCCCCTCACGGATTACCTGAAGATCGTCGCGGCGTTTAACAGCGGCGACGACCTGAAAATATACCCCGGCTCCGCCAAAATCGCGCAACACCTGATGCGCCCTGCCGACAGCCTGCTTCTGATTGAAAGGCATCCGGGGGAATTCGCTGCGCTGCAGGAGTCTTTCAAAGACACCCCCGCCGTCAAAATCGAACAGAAAGACGGCTTCCAGTGCCTGATCGACAGGGTGCCGCCCGCCGAACGGCGCGGGCTGGTGCTGGTCGATCCAAGCTATGAAATAAAATCCGAATACGCCGAACTCCCCAAGCAGCTCCGTCAGGCCTTCATAAAATGGCCGCAGGGCCAGTTCATGATCTGGTATCCGATACTTGCCGCAGAAATGCACACCCGGATGCTGACGGCGCTGCGCCTGACCGACATCAAGGACATGCTGGTCAGCGAAATCCGCCTCGAAGCGCCGCCGCAAGAATCCTTCGGCATGTACGGCTCCGGCGTTATCATCGTCAACCCGCCGTTCGGCTTTGAGACAACACTGAACGAAGTGACGCAGTTCATCGCCGGACACCTGCCAGTGAAAGCCGCCGGCGACGTCTTCTGGCTCAACAACCGCCAGATCAATCCGGAAACGGGGATGCTGGGTTAGCGCCATGGCCGCAGAAGTGCAGACAAATTCAATTTACCCTGACCCGTTTGATACCTCAGTCTCGGAGCATAGAGAGCTGAGGAAGTGTAAATGAAGAAGATGTTCGCCATTTTTTCGGTCCTGATTCTGATTTGCGCCTATGCAGTATTTGAAAAAGAAATTTGGAAACTGACTGGTTGGGTGCCAGATGCGCTGAGAACTTATGATGTCCCTGTCAAAGTTTGCGATAGCACATACACAGTTCCAAGAAACTACATTACGCAAGCTTGGAAGAAGTCAAATACTGGCGTCTATACCTTGGCTGAGCTGGGGGCTTATCTCCCAGACTTCTCGCCTAAGAATTTTAAAAATCTAGAGAGGAATTATATAGAGGTGCTGACCATTTTAATACTTGGAGATTGCGACGAAGGGCTCCACAATTTTTCTACCAGATTTCCCCTTAAAGAAGGAGAGATAAATTACTGGGATCACGGTATGGAGAAAGTATTTTTGCCTCGATTTTTATCGAAGAAATACAAGGATCCCATAAATGTCGCACCCGGTATTTCTGAGTATGAGTCGAGCTTAGAGGGAAACAAAAATGGGTACAGGGAAGACAATGTATATGTCTATAAAAATGGTGATGGAAGTATTCGTTTTATTTTAGAGTGCACCCTTCCTAGAAATCCCTCTACTCCATCCATGTGTACGTCAACAAGACGGGATCACAAGTTGAGCCTAAG
>JAHFPI010000019.1:2795-15203 GCA_023266795.1 Rhodospirillales bacterium | reverse complement strand
GTGAATAATATTGATCGCTTCATCGAGCGTGTCCGCTTTCCGGTCGAGATATTTTGTCGCCAGCCGCCGCTCGATGCGGCTCGCCTGGCATTCCACGCCGAGCAGCGAGGCGCCCGCCATCGTCGCCGCGAGGGGCTGCGCCCCGCCCATGCCGCCGAGTCCGCCGGTCAGAATCCATTTTCCTTTGAGGCTGCCGTTGAAATGCCGCCGCCCGATTTCGGCGAAGGTTTCATACGTGCCCTGCACAATCCCCTGCGTACCAATATAAATCCACGAGCCGGCTGTCATCTGGCCGTACATCATCAGCCCTTTGGCGTCGAGTTCGCGGAAATGCGCCCACGTCGCCCAGTGCGGCACGAGGTTGGAATTGGCGATCAGTACGCGTGGCGCATCGGCGTGGGTTTTGAACACGCCCACCGGCTTGCCGGACTGCACCAGCAAAGTCTCATCGCTCTCCAGTTTTTTAAGAGCTTCGACGATAGCGTCGAAACATTCCCAGTTCCGTGCCGCCTTGCCGATGCCGCCGTAAACCACCAGTTCGTCGGGGTTCTCGGCCACGTCGGGGTCGAGGTTGTTCATCAGCATCCGCAGCGGCGCTTCCGTCAGCCATGACTTAGCGCTGAGCTGCGTGCCGTGCGGGGCGCGGATGATGCGTTTGTTGAGCATTATATATGTATCGCCCGGCCAGCCACCGCCAGCGCCGCCTCCTTGACGATTTCATTGAGGGTCGGGTGGGCGTGGCAGGTGCGGGCGATGTCATCGGCAGAGGCGCCGCAGTTCATCGCCAGCGCGATCTCGGCGATCAGCGTGCCCGCTTCCGCACCGACGATGTGGCAGCCGAGCACGCGGTCTGTTACGGCATCGGCAAGGATTTTTACAAAGCCGTCCGTCGTCGCGATGGCGCGCGCGCGGCCATTAGCCATGTAGGGGAATTTTCCGGTTTTATAGGCAACACCTTTTTCTTTCAGTTGTTCTTCGGTCGCGCCAATGGCGGCGACTTCGGGGAAGGTATAAACCACATTCGGGATCGCGTCATAATTGATATGCCCTGCTTTGCCGGAAATGATCTCCGCCACGGCAATGCCTTCATCTTCGGCCTTATGCGCCAGCATCGCGCCGCGCACGACATCGCCGATAGCGTAGATACCTTTGACGCTGGTCTGAAAATGATCGTCGATCTCCACGCGGCCTTTGTTATCGACCTTCACGCCGGATTTTTCCAGCCCCAGCCCGGCCGTATAAGGACGGCGGCCAATCGCCAGCAGCACCGTTTCGACTTCGATTTTTTCTTCTGGCTCCAGTGACAGCACAACCTTGCCATCGGCGTTTTGCGCGCCCGTCACTTTGGTCGAGAGCCTGAATTCCATCCCCTGCCGCCCGAGAAGCTTTTTCATTTCCTTGGAGACTTCCATATCCATGCCGGGCAGCAGGCGGTCCATGAATTCGATGACGGTGACTTTCGCGCCGAGGCGCTGCCAGACGGAGCCCATCTCCAGCCCGATCACGCCGCCGCCGATCACCGCCAGCGTCTCCGGCACTTTCGGCAGGCAGAGCGCGCCGGTGGAGCTTACAATCTGTTTTTCGTCAACGGCGATGCCGGGCAGAGGCGTCGATTCAGAGCCCGTGGCGATCACGATATTTTTGGCGTCGATAGTCTGGCCATTTACTTCAACAACACCCGCGCCTTTGATCACGCCGGTGCCGATGATATGCGTCACTTTATTTTTTTTGAACAGGAAGGCAATCCCCTGCGTGTTGGCGCTGACCACCTTGTTTTTGTGCGCCATCATTTTTGCGAGGTCGATTTTGGGCGTACCGACATCAATGCCCAGCCCCGCGTACTGATGCGCCGCCTGCGCGTATTTTTCCGAGACGCTGAGCAGCGCTTTCGAGGGGATGCAGCCGACATTGAGGCAGGTGCCGCCCAGCGTGGCGTCTTTTTCGATACAGGCGACTTTCAGCCCCAGCTGCGCCGCGCGAATCGCACACACATAACCGCCGGGGCCGGAGCCGATCACCACTACGTCATATGTTTCAGCCATCAGTCACCCTTCGCGTTTAGCCGGTTAACCATGTGCATTCATTGCGTTTTACTTTAGCCGAAGCGCCCCGGCATTTCGAGTCATTAGCCTTTTCCGTAATACATTTGACAAAACAGCGAATCAATCGTACAAACGCTTCTCGACGGCGCATAACCGTCGAAGACGTTCCTGATAATAGAGTGTGTCAAGAGTTCAAGGGGTCGCTCCGTAACAAGTAGCCGACCCCTTTTTCTTGCCCGTTTTCTTTTGCTTTATCTTTTCCGGCGGCCTCTATAGTATGTGACTCCTTAAACGGAGACGTGGCCGAGTGGCTGAAGGCGGCGGTTTGCTAAACCGTTGTACTGGTTTATGCCGGTACCGAGAGTTCGAATCTCTCCGTCTCCGCCATTACAAAAAAGCCCCGCGCGGGCTTTTTTGTAATGGTTGAGGCGGAGCATGTGGACGGACTGTTGTTCGATGAAATGCGAATAGCATTTCAGGCGACCCCGCCGCAGGGCGGGGGAGGCCGAAGGCCAAAAACATATTCAAAGTGCTTAAGGTTATAATTAAATGAATGATGTCCTTACTTGGATCCAAACGTATGCGGCTGCTCTAGGTACGATAGGCGCACTTGCTGCAGGATTATTTCCGCTTATTCAATATCTTCTGGCCAAGAGTGCGGAAAATAGAAATCATGAATTTAATAACTACCACCAAGTGCTTAAAGATTTAATCGACCCTACAACACCAAGATTAGATCGCCAAGTTGCTTCTATTTTTGAACTAAGAAATTTTAAAAATTACTTTCCTGTTTCTATTCGTATTTTAGAGGGATTGAGGGTCGACTGGGATCAGCCCACTACAAAGCCTCGATTAATTAAAGAAATAGACTTAACAATAAAATACATGAAAAACAAAACATGGTGTTCTAGAGAATAGTTATCTTCAAACCGCCCCCATCTCACCCCCCAACCATCCCCTCCAGCTCCCGCTTCCGCGCTTCCCCCAGCTCCGCGTCAATATCCCTGAACAGGAAGAAGATTCTTTCCAGTTCGCGGTCATCGAACAGGTTTTCGGCCATCACGAACAGCTCGTCGTCCTCGACGGCGATGTGGTCGAGCAGGTCGCTGATATAGCGGCGCAGGATGTCATGGGACACGGCCCATTTCCCGGCCTCCAGCGCCTGCGCGCATTCGCGGGCGTATTGGCGGAAAAGTTCATGATGTTCTTCCAGCTCTTCAAGGAGCCCCTGCATCATGAATTCCGGATGGGCGGCGAGTGCGGGAAAAAGAACTTTTTCTTCCTTGTGGTGATGGAAGCCGTCGCTGTAGTCGCGAAAAAAAACCAGCCATTGCCCGACGTCCGTTGCGTATTGTCCGGCGTCTGTTTCCCAACGGTTTTCGGCGTTGTTGATCAGTTCCTGCACGGCGCTGATGACCGCATGTTCGTCCGTCAGAATCCGGATCGGGTCATTTTTGCTCATCCGGCGCCCCCTGCTGTAAGGACCGGGCATACAGCGCCGCGCCGAGCGCGCCGACATCCTGCGGGTGCTCCAGCAGCATGACCTCCTGCTCCAGCTTTTCTTTAAACAGGTCGATGAGCACCGGGTTTGTCGCCACCGCGCCGCCCGACAAAACAACCGTGTCGTCGATCGGCGCCATTTCCAGCGTCCGTTTCACGACGGATTCGAAAATGCCGCGCATGATGCCGTTGATGTCCTGATTTTCCCGGATCTGGTGGATGATTTCCGTGCCGGCGAAAACGGTGCAGAAGCTGTTGATGGGCACGCTTTTGCCCGCCTGCGCCGCCAGCTTGTTCATTTTATCGGTGCCGGTGTCGAGCCGCATGGCGATTTCCTCGAGGAAGCTGCCGGTGCCCGCCGCGCATTTCCGGTTCATCTTGAAAAAAAGCTGCCGGCCGTCCGCCGCCAGCTTGATGACCTTGTTGTCCTGCCCGCCGATGTCGATAACCATGCAGGACGCGCCGTGCAGATGGTAGCTGCCTTTGGCGATGCAGGATATTTCCGGCTTGTTGGCCTGCGCGAAGGAGCAGTTATTGCGCCCGACGCCGGTGGAAACCACCATCGCAATCTGGTCTTTTTTCAAACCGGCCTTTTTAAGAGCTTCGTTGAACAGGGTTTTCGCGGCTTCATCAAAATTGATGCCGGTCTTTGCGACAGCCGCACCCAGTCGTTTGCCGTCGTCGTCGATAATGACGGCTTTGGTGTAGGATGAGCCTATGTCTATCCCTGCGTAATACATATCGCCTCATGCCCTCGCGTTGCGGGGAACGTGGGTCAGCTGTTCGATAAACGATTCCGCCGCCGTGATGATCTGTTCCTCGGAGATGCAGCGCAGGTCGTTCACATCCCCGTCGAGAATCAGGTTGGGGATGCCGGTGGCCTTGGTGATGCGCTGCGGCATGCCGAAGCGGGAGTTGGAGTTGTGCGGGCAGGTTTTGGCGTCGTGGAATATCATGCCGTCAACGCCGTATTTTCCGGCCATCTCTATAAGGACCTTCTCTTTATGCGTCTCGCTGCGGTTGATGAAAATTTTCGTGTAGGCCTTGGCCATACTGCGGAACGGGTCGGCGGGATCGAAGTCCGCGAAGATCCACGAATCGCAATAGGTGGAGGCGACGACGCAGGTATCCAGCCGCTCGAAAAGATCGGAGAAAAAACGCAGCTTGCCCCACATCGGCATCCCGTCCCAGTAAAGGCGCGTGGTTTCCTTCGGCACGGCGCCGGTTTTAGCGGCCACGCGTTTTTTGATCTCCGCGTTCAGTTGCCTGTAATAATCGACAGCTACGGGAAGGCCGCGCAACACCACGGCGGATGCCATCTGGATACAGCCGTCGAAAAAAGTAATGGGGGATGGCCGGGCCGTGGCAAGCCCCAGAAATTCGCTCCATAAATCGGAGGTCTGCTTGGTCAGCGCGACGACTTCCCGCAGGCGGTCGATGTCGAATTTGTTCCCCGATATTTTTTCCAGCGGCGGGATCAGGGACTGCATCTGCTTCGCGACATAGCTGATCTGGTCTTCGTTCAGGTCGTCGACTTTCCACGGGGAGAACACGCCGAGGGACGGCACGCCGAATTCCTTCGCGTAATAGGCAAACCAGTCCTGCACCTCGCGGCACTGGTTGGTATTGTAAATAAGCACATCCGGTTTCGGCACGGAGGGAATGCCGTAGGCCTTGGTCAGCGGCGTTTCGCCCTTTTTAAACGCGCCGATGTCTGCTGTGAGATAGGAGCAGATATCGGGCGAATATCCGGCGGCGTTCGCCACGGGGATATATTGTTCGCTGGCCCGCGAGGCGCCCAGCAGCGCGCCGTGATTTTCCGGGTAGTAGACCTTGAATCCCATCGCGGTCAGAATTTCGGACGGGCCGACGCTGGTGCACCAGGCGACTTTCTGCCGGGGAACGGTCTCGTCGAAAAATGACTGGAAGTATCCCGTGAGGGCCTGCTTCAGGATTTTCGTTGATTCAATGGCCGGCATGGAGCTTTTTCCTTTCACAAAGACCGTACAAATATTCCCGCCAGTCTTCAAGGCTATTCAAATTAAGCGTGACATTCGCGTCCTGAACGGCAATCTGTCGCACTGCGGACGGGGCCAGCTGCGAAATCTGCGCATCCAGTCTGGCCTCGGGGGTGTCCAGCGGTATTTCCAGCAGCGTATCGAGAAAGGAAAAAGACAGGCATACCGGATGCCCCCCTTTGCCGTTGTATTGCGGAATGGCGGCTTTTACCGCTTTGTCCCCCATAGCGGCATAAAGTTTTTCCCAGACAATTTTATCGGGTGCCGGAACGTCCACGTGCAGCAGAAAAATATGTAGAGGCGGGGAGCTCTCTTTCAGCCAGCGCACCGCGCACATAAGGGATGAAAACGGCCCGTATTCCGGAGCGGGGTTTGTCAGCGTGGCGATGGAAAGATTATCATGTTCCGTCCAGCTGTTTTCGCTTTTGCGGAGAACGGGGATAGCCTTTTTATAGGCAGCGTTGTGATACCCCAGAACCGTTACTACCCGGCCAATGCCGTGCTTTGACAGGGTATCGAATTGTCTCAGCAGCCACGGTTGCCCGCCATAATCCAGCAGGCCCTTCGGCGTACCCATGCGCCGCGATGCGCCGCCGGCAAGGATGATAACCGGGCAATCATTGATGTTCATGGGTTACGCCTGACATGGATAATACCTCTAAAAGCAATCAAGACAGATGTTGTACATAATAGGCAAATAAGACTCTTACAAAATTGACCTACATCAAGACTCGCCCGAAAGACTCAAGGTAGTTTCTGAACGAACGTTCATTCATATTTGAGAGGGAACTCATGCAGCCCATTCAAGCCTACGGGTATTTTCTGACGGAGGCGAACAAGCCTCTGGAACGGCGGGAGTTCACAATCGATTCAGTCAATGACGATCAGGTGGTCGTGCAGGTCGCCGGCTGCGGGCTCTGTCATACGGACATCTCCTTCCTGTCCGGCCAGGTGCAGACCAAACATGCATTCCCTCTGGTGCTCGGCCATGAAATCAGCGGCAAGGTGGTCGCCGCAGGATCGGGTTACGTGGCGCTGAACGGGAAAAACGTGGTTATCCCTGCGGTGCTGCCGTGCGGCCAGTGCGAGCTGTGCAAAAGCGGGCGCGACAACATCTGCCAGCACCAGCAAATGCCGGGCAATGATTTCAACGGCGGCTTCGCCAGCCACATCGTCGTTCCGGGGCGCAGCCTGTGCGTCCTGCCGGAAAACCTGAACGGCTTCGGTCTGGCGCAGCTTTCAGTGGTGGCGGATGCCATCACCACGCCTTACCAGTCGCTCAAGCGCAGCGGCCTGAAAAGCGGCGAACTGGCTATCGTTATCGGCGCCGGAGGCATCGGCATTTATATGGTGCAGCACGCGAAAAATGCCGGGGCGAAGGTTATCGCGCTGGACATCGACGCAGACAAGCTGGCCGTCGCCAAAGAGCAGGGCGCGGATTACACGCTGTGCGTCAAAGGGCTGGACGAGCGCGAGATCAAGAAGCAAATTCGCGGGCTGGTCAAGGAAAACCACCTGCCGGAATTCAGCTGGAAAGTGTTCGAAACCAGCGGCTCCGGCGCAGGCCAGCAAACGGCCTTCTCGCTGATGACCTTTGCCGGAACGGTCGGCATCATCGGGTTTACGATGGAAAAACTACAGGTCAGGCTCAGCAACATCATGGCTTTTGACGCGGATGTGTTCGGCAACTGGGGCTGCAGCCCCTCCCATTATCCGGCGGTTGTGAAGGGGGTTCTGGACGGAACTATCAAACTGCGGGAAAACGCCGAGACCTTCCCGCTGGATTCCATCAACGAAATTATCGGCAGGTCATTAAACCATCAGTTGAAAAAGCGCGCGATATTCGCCCCATAAGGAGGACAATGAGATGAAAAATCACAATCTGGTCGAGAGTCATGAATATAGGGAGATCCTTGTAAACAGGCGTCCGTTGCAGGACGGAAGCGGAAAAGAGATAGACGGGTTGTTCAACTATCACATCTATCTCAACAATCCCGGGCAATTCAATTCCTACACCACGACGGCGATCAAGGAGATCATCCTTGCCTTCCGGCAGGCGTCCTGCGACCGGTCGGCGGTGGCGGTGATTTTTTCCGGCGTCGGCGACAAGGCCTTCTGCACCGGCGGCAATACCAAGGAATACGCGGAGTATTACGCCGGCAATCCGCAGGAATACAAGCAGTATATGCGCCTGTTCAACGATATGGTGACAACGATCCTGACCTGCGACAAGCCGGTCATCAACCGCGTCAACGGCATGCGCATCGGCGGCGGGCAGGAGATCGGCATGGCCTGCGATTACAGTGTTGCCGTGGACACGGCCCGGTTCGGGCAGGCGGGCCCGAAGCACGGTTCCGCCCCTGACGGCGGCTCGACGGATTTTCTCCACCTTTTTGTCGGCATCGGCGCGGCCATAGAATCCTGCACCCTGTGCGAGCACTGGTCGGCGCATCGCGCCGCGCAGATCGGTCTGGTCAATAGAATCGTGCCCGGCCTGAAAAACAAGGACGGTAAATTCATTTCCAATCCGTTTGTCTCGCTGGAGCCGTTCGATGCGTGGGGAAACCCGGCTTACGGGGCGTTTAAAACCGGTGAAGCCAAAAACGCCGCGAAGGAAGCAGCTTCGGGGTGCGTTGCGGATCTTTCGCTGCTGGATAAAGAGGTCGAAAAAATGGCCTACGCGCTGGCGATGACCATGCCGGACTGCCTGTCGAAAACGCTGGAATCGCTGCGCAAGAAAAAGCTGGAGCACTGGCAGCAGAATTCGGAAACCAACCGCTCCTGGCTGGCGCTGAACATGATGACGGAAGCGCGGGCGGGATTCCGCGCCTTTAATGAGGGCACCAAGGAAAGCCGCGAAGTCGATTTCCTCAAGCTGCGCAAGGCGCTGGCGCAGGGGCGTCCATGGACGGATGCGCTGACCGAGGAAATTCTGCCTGCTGCATCCAAAGCAGCATAAAAAGGGAAAAATATAATGCCCTATGAACTTATCAAAGTGACAGAACTGCATAACGGTCAGGTAGCCGAAATCAGACTGTCCAGGCCGCCCGCCAATATCGTTTCCGCCGCCATGATGAAGGAAATCTCCGCCGCGCTGGACGCCGCTCAACACGATCCGCACAAAAAGCTTATTATCCTTGCGGGAGAAGGAAAGCACTTCAGCTTCGGCGCGAGCGTCGAGGAACATAAGCCGGAACAGGTTTCGAAGATGCTGCCGCAATTCCACGTATTTATCGGAAAGATCATTAACAGCGACGTTCCCACGCTGGCCAAGGTGAGCGGGCTGTGCCTCGGCGGCGGCTTTGAGGTCGCTATGGCCTGCACCTTTCTCTTCGCCGGCGATAAGGCGAAGTTTGCCGTGCCTGAAATCCAGCTGGGCGTATTCCCGCCGGTGGCGAGCGCCCTGCTGCCGCTCAAGGTCGGCGATGTCATGTCATCGCAGATCATCCTTTCCGGGGAGCAGTGGAGCGCCGGAGATCTGCACAAACACGGCCTGATTAACGCCGTGACGGAGACGGAGGCGCTGGATCAGGCGGTGGAGAATTTCATCAAAGGTAGTCTCCTGAAAAAGAGCGCCCGCGCTTTGCGTCTGGGGCATCGCGCCGCGCGCATGGTTTTGGCGGATACGTACGCACAATATATCGGGCGGCTTGAGGCGCTGTATTTACAGGACCTGATGGCGACGAAAGATGCCGTAGAGGGCATCACGTCGTTCCTTGAAAAACGCGAACCGCAATGGGTGGATGCATAAATGAAGGCAAAGCTGGAGGAAATTCTGCACCAGTCGAGCCGCTTGATGGCGAAAAAAGCCTATCACGGCACCAGCATGCGCGATCTCGCCTGCCAGACCGGACATAGCGTCTCCGGCCTTTATAATTATTTCAAGAACAAGGAAGAGCTGCTCTATCTTATCAATTATAACGGCTTTTCCGCCATTACCGATACGCTGAACCGGACGCTGGAAACAATGCACGGCCCGCAGGAAAGGCTTTATGCCCTGATTTACAACCACATTCACTACTTCATGGCGCATCGCGACGAGATGAAAGTGATGATGATGGGCACGCAGGAGATGGCGCTGGAAAAAAGCAGGGTCATCCGGGAAATCAAGGATAAATACACTCAAACCAGCCAGGAAATCGTGCGCGAAATCTATCAGGCGGAAACCGGCGCCGCGCCGGACAAAAAAGAGATCAGCCGGAAAACGTTCCTTTTGTTCGGCATGATGAACTGGATCTTCGGCTGGTATTCCCCCAAGGAACATGGCGATACCGAAGCGTTGATTAATGATGTTTACACCACGTTTTTGCACGGACTCAGCGGGGAAAAGACGTCTTTTCCGGCCTGTGCCGGGCTATTTAAGAAATAAGGAGAAAAATTTTGACGGCGAAAAAAATTATCGAGGACTGCGAAGACCTGTATAACGATCTTGATTTCACCAGCGTCAAAACCTGGAAGGAAAAAACCGGCGGCAAGGCCATCGGCTATCTGCCCGTTTATGTCCCGCGCGAGATCATTCACGCCGCAGGAATGCTTCCCGTGGGGATCATGGGGGGCGGCCCCAATCTGGAGATCATCAAGGGCGACGCCTATTTCCAGTCATATATATGCCACATTCCACGCTCCACCATCGAGCTGGGCCTGCTGAACAAGCTGGACTGCATGGAGGGGTTCTTGTTTCCGGCGATCTGCGACGTCATCCGCAACCTGAGCGGCATGTGGCAGATACTTTTCCCGGAGAAATATGTCCGCTATCTGGACCTGCCGCAGAATTTTGATAAGGAGATCGGCGGGGAGTTTTACCGCCATGAGATGGAGCAGCTGCTGCATGACCTAGAAGAGCTTTCCGGCAACAAAGTTACGCCGGAGAAATTGAACCGCTCCATCGGACTTTATAATAAAAACCGGCAGGTGATTGATAAACTGTACGCCATGCGGGTAGCGCAGCCGCATCTGGTGCTGACGTCCGATCTCTATTTGCTATTGCGGGCGGGCAACGTGATGGATGTGGAAGATCACACCCGTCTGCTGGAGGGCTATATGGCGGAGGTGGTGAAGGAAGACCGCAAGAAATTCGATAATATCCGGGTGATCGTTTCGGGCGCGTTCTGCGAACAGCCGCCGCTGGCGCTTATCAAGGGACTGGAAGCAAGCGGCTGCTATATCGTGGAAGACGACTGGGTGCTGGGCGCGCGCTTCCTGCAAAAAGACGTGCCGATCACCGCCGATCCTCTTGAGGCGCTGTCGGACGCGTATTTGAACGATTCGGTATCCACCTCATCCAAATACGAGGACGAGAAGGAAAAGGGCAAATACCTTGTAGATCAGGTCAAAATGCTGAATGCCGGCGGCGTTATTTTCTGCGCGCCGAGTTTCTGCGACCCGGCGCTGCTGGAGCGGCCGATGCTGACCGCCGCGCTGGAACGCGAGAAAATTCCCCACACTTCGTTCAAATATGCGGAAAACACCGGCCAGTTCAGCATGTTCCGCGAGCAGACGGGAACTTTTGCGGATTCCATTAAATTATGGGGGGAGGCTTGATCATGAAAAAGATAACGCCGGCGCCGGTCGCGCAAAAGGACATCGAAAAAGAAGAAAGCATGATCCTGCAGAAAAAAATGATCGGCGATCATTTCAAGCGGCTGTGCACCGCCAAGGAGGCCGGCAAGAAGGTCGTCTATACCTTCGTTCCCGGCAACATCAACGAACTGATCTGGGCGCTGGACATGCTTCCCGTGCATCCGGAAATCAACGCTCTGCAGTCCGCCATGCGCAAAAAAAGCGGCGACTACGTGATGGAAGCCGAAAAGCACGGCCACTCGGAGGATGTCTGCACCTACGTCAAGTGCGACATCGGTATGTTGAAAAAGGGCAATATCGGCCCGACCGGGGAAAAGCTCCCGGAGCCGGATCTGCTGCTGCTCAGCTATACCGGCTGCTTCACCTTCATGAAGTGGTTCGAGCTCCTGAAACAGGAATATAAATGCCCGGTGGTGATGCTGCAGGTGCCCTATCAGGCGAACGGCAAAATCGAGCCGAAAATGACCGACTATGTCGTCAGGCAGCTCAAAGAAAAAGTCATTCCGGCGCTGGAACAGGTCGCTGGTAAAAAGCTCGATATGAACCGGCTCAGCGCGCTGCTTGAATCTTCCGCCCGCGCGGAAGAGGATCTGGTGGCGGTCTGGGATTCGGCTAAAAACAGGCCGTCGCCCATCGACGCCTATTTTGGCGGCGTCTATTATGTCGGCCCGATTTTCTCCGCCTTTCGCGGGCTCCCCGAGTGCGAGGAATATTACAAGCTGCTGCGCGCCGAAGTGGAGTACCGCGTGCGGCACAAACTG
This sequence comes from Rhodospirillales bacterium, assembly GCA_023266795.1. Taxonomy (GTDB): domain Bacteria; phylum Pseudomonadota; class Alphaproteobacteria; order Micavibrionales; family UBA2020; genus PALSA-926. The sequence goes on along the minus strand of JAHFPI010000019.1, from coordinate 3,302 downwards.
GGCCCCGTCACGCCGGAGGGCGTGATGAAGGAGGAAAAATACCGCATCGTGGTGGAAGGCCCGCCGAACTGGACGAGTTTCCGCGAATTCTGGAAGATGTTTTACGATGAAGGGGCGGTCGTCGTGGGCGCAAGTTACACGAAAGTCGGCGGCTACTATGACAGGGGCTTCCGTCACGATCCGGAGAAGCCGCTGGAGTCATTGGCGAACTACTGCCTCGGCTGCTACACGAACCACAACCTCTCTTCGCGCATCGACATCCTTGAAAAACATATCAAGGACTACGACGCAGACGGGTTCGTCATCAATTCCATCAAAAGCTGCAATTCCTTCTCCGCAGGGCAGTTGATGATGATGCGTGAGTTGGAGGAAAGAACAGGCAAGCCCGGCGGATTTATCGAATCGGATCTGGTCGACCCGCGCTATTTCAGCGCGGCGAACATCAAGAACCGGCTGGAATCGTACTTCCAGATGATTGAAGCCAAACGGCAGGCGGCAGCATAACAA
>JAHFPI010000019.1:0-2785 GCA_023266795.1 Rhodospirillales bacterium | reverse complement strand
TAGGGATCGATCTGGGATCGACGACGACCAAGGCGATCATCCTCGACAAGGACCAGAAAATACTGGGGCGCGGGATCACCAATTCGCGCAGCAATTACGACGTCGCCTGCCAGATCGCCAGCGAGGAAGCGGAGATCAATTCGCGGTTCGCCCTTTTGCAGAATTGCGTCAGGGAAGACGAGGTTTTGCGCAAGGTGGAGGAGGATTTGCTGGCGTGGCTGCTGGTCAATTATAAACTGGCGCAGCACCGTGTGCAGCTTGAGGCGCTGAAGGAAGGCTGCTTCAAGGATCCGGCTGTGACGGAAGCCACGAAAGAGGCCTTGGAAAAAATCTTTGCAGAGCTGTTTAAAGAGGCTGAAACGATGTTTCAACCCAATGTAAAGTCCCGCAGCGACTTCTTCCGCGACATCGCCTCCAGCGGCTTTATGACGAGCGCGGAAAAGCTCGCGAAAAACGATTCCGTCCTGTTCGACCGGCTGATCAGCATTTTCGACCGGACAATCCTGCGGGTGGAAAGCAAAAGCTACGCCACCATGTTCGAGACCTACATGACGTTTGCGTGCGAACAAACGGTGAAGCATCCCGCGTTCAGCGCTTTCGGCGATAGGATCCGCAAGGCCATCGCCTACGCGGTATCCGTGGAGTTCCAGCCCATCAACACCATCGGCACGGGATACGGGCGCGCGCGCCTGCCTTTCCCGAAAAACCAGATACGCTCGGAGATATTGTGCCACGGGCTTGGCGCGCACTATATGTTCCCCGGCACGCGGACGGTGCTGGACATCGGCGGCCAGGATACCAAGGCCATCCAGATTGACGAGAACGGCATCGTCACCAACTTCCAGATGAACGACCGCTGCGCTGCGGGCTGCGGGCGCTATCTGGGGTACATCGCCGACGAAATGAACATGGGCGTGCACGAGCTGGGGCCGATCGCGATGAAGTCGCGCAAGCAGGTCAGGATCAACTCCACCTGCACCGTATTCGCCGGCGCCGAACTGCGCGAGCGCCTGTCGCTCGGGGAGAAGCGGGAGGATATTCTGGCCGGCCTGCACCGGGCCATGATCCTGCGCGCCATGTCCCTGCTGGCGCGGAGCGGCGGCATCGATGACGAGTTTACCTTTACCGGCGGCGTGGCGAAAAACGGCGCGGCAACCGGCGCGCTGAGAACGCTGGTGGAGGAAAACTACGGCAAGAAAACAATCAATATCAGCGCCGACAGCATTTATACCGGCGCTCTCGGCGCGGCGCTGTTTGCCAAACGCGACCAGCTGGGCGAGACGGTCAATGTCGACCTGAAAAAACTGAAAAAGCAGAAAGCCGCCATAGCGGCCTGAAACGCAACGAGAGGATAAGACATGTTTTATACCGTAGGCATAGATGTCGGCACCAGCACGATCAAGACAACGCTGATGTCGTTTGACGACGACGGCGCCAATGAAAAGCTGGTCGGACAGGTTCTCAGCAAAATCCGCAAGAAAGACGCCAAAGAAGTCATCCAGCAGGCCTACGGGGCGCTGCTGGCCGAACATGCGCTGACCCCCAAGGATATTGCCTATGTGGCGACAACCGGCGAAGGCGAGATGGTCGATTTCCGCAAGGGCCATTTTTATTCAATGACCTGCCACGCGCGGGGCGCGTTGTTCCTGAATCCGGACGTGCGGGCGGTGGTGGATGCCGGCGCGCTCCATTGCAAAGCGCTCATCATGGACCATCGCTCGAAGGTCCTCTCCTACCGCATGACATCGCAGTGCGCGTCAGGGTCGGGGCAGTTTCTGGAGAATATCTCCCGTTATCTGGGCATCGGGCTGGAGGACATCTGGCCGCTATCGCTGAAAGCCGACAAGCCGGAGATCATTTCCGGCATTTGCGCGGTGCTGGCGGAAACCGACGTCATCAACATGATCAGCCGTGGCATTACTACCAGCAACATCCTCAAGGGTATCCATATCTCGATGGCGCGGCGCCTGCTCAACCTGATACGGATGATGGATGTGAATGGGAAAGTGCTGATGACCGGCGGTCTGGCGAAAGACGAAGGGCTGATCGCCGCGCTGCAGGAACTGGCGGATGACGACAAGAAGGGCTTGTCGATCGAGGTTGTCAGCCACGCATTATCGCCCTTTGCCGGCTCGATCGGGGCGGCTATCTGGGCGGGATACCGTGAGGTGCGGCTTGCAGCCTAGGAAACAAACAGTGGAAGACGGGAACGTCCTGCGTTCCGATATACCGCTCGGCGACGTGACGCCGAACATCGGCGTGATGCTGCTTAATAATCTGGAGAGACTGGCGGACAGCCCCGCCTTCGCGGAGAAGAAGGACGGACGCTACAGCCACCGGACATGGAAAGAGCTTTGCGCGGATATATTCAAGGTCGCCGCCTACCTGACGGCGCGGGGGCTAAAAAAAGGGGATCGCGTCGCGTTTGTCAGCTGGAATTCATATAACAGGCTTGTCTGCGAGATGGCCGTCATGTCCCTGGGCATGGTGAGCGTCCCGATTTTTGCCGGTTACCAGCCGGAACTGATGAAAGACCTTCTGGAATTTTCGGAAGTGAAGCTATGGGCCATCGAAGATGAAAAACTGCCGGGAAAAATACCGGCAGCTTCACGCCCGCCGCACGTTTTCATGCGGGATATGCTGACGGCAAAGCCCGGAAATACCGACGATCTCCGCCGCAGAATGCAGGCCGTCGCGCCGGACGACCTTGCCATGATCATGTTTACCTCGGGGACAACGACTTTTCCCAAGGGCGTCATGCTGACGCACCGCAATATCCTCTCGC
>JAHFPI010000168.1 GCA_023266795.1 Rhodospirillales bacterium | reverse complement strand
CCGCCAAGAACGCCAGCCTGATCTCCGAATATGAAACGGATCTCATCGACTATTACGGCAGGCAGGGCGTGGCGTCGCCGGAAAAGACGTTCCACACGCTGCGCACCAATCTGGCCAACGAGATTTCCCGCAAGGCCATCGCCATGAGCACCCTCAGCTTCTGCCAGAATTTTTCCTCCCATGTCGATCAGGCGCTGGCGATGGACCAGCCGAAAATCCGCCGCTGGGCGCAGCACGTCTGGCCCAACCAGCCGGTGTCCGAACCGGTGTGCGCGAATGCGGTTCAATAGCTAGAGCCCAGACTCATAAAATTAAACGAACACCCTCTCTCCAACTCTCTCCCGCAAGCGGGAGAGAGGGTATTTGCGCTCTTATCCCCTCTCCTGCTCTTGCGGGACGTAAGGCGGGCAAGGGAGCCTTGCGTGTTAGGGAGAGGGTGTGAATATTTAACATCCTGAAAAGACTAAGTCGTTACGGGTACGGCAATGTCGTTTATATAACAGCATGTTAGAAATTTGGTATTATAATACCTCACATTAACTAATTGATATTAAATGATTTACAAAGAATTTTTACATTTCCATTGACGCCCCTGTTTTAATCCTCCATAACTCACCGACTAAAGTGTGATTAAAAACAGGAAAAGAACATGAAAACCTATTCAGCGAAACCGTCGGAAGTCGAAAAAAAGTGGCTTCTGATCGATGCAGAAGGCGTTACGCTCGGCCGTCTGGCCAGCATCATCGCCATGCGTCTGCGTGGCAAGCATAAAGCCATGTACACCCCGCACATCGATTGCGGCGATAACATTGTCGTCATCAATGCGGAAAAAGTCCGCATCACCGGCAAAAAAGCCAAGAACGATATTTTCTACTGGCACACCGGTTTTCCGGGCGGGATCAAAGGCCGCTCCAAAGGCCAGATCCTCGAGAGCAACTATCCCGAGCGCGTCCTTGAAAACGCCGTCCGCCGCATGATGCCGAAAGACGGCCCCCTCGCGCGCGACCAGATGACATGCCTGCGCCTCTTTGCCGGCCCGAAACACGACCATGAAGCGCAAAAGCCCGAAGTGCTCGATGTCGGCGCGATGAACCCCAAGAATAAAAGGTCATAACCATGCCCAATAAAAAGAACTTCTCCGATCTGAAATCAGCCGTCTCCGAAAAGGCCGCCGCTGATGCCGTGGCGGCGGACGTCGCCGCAACGACAGCCGCCCCCGGTGAACGCAAGCCCGCGCTGGACGCCAAAGGCCGCGCCTATGGCACCGGCCGCCGCAAGGACGCCGTGGCCCGCGTATGGGTTTCCCGTGGCGCCGGCAAGATCGTCGTCAATGACCGCGATGTCGTGCAGTACTTCGCGCGCGGCACACAGCGTCTCGTCATCAACCAGCCGTTCGAACTGTCCAGCCGCGTCGGCCAGTTCGACGTGAAATGCATCGTCTCCGGCGGCGGCCTCTCCGGTCAGGCGGGCGCCGTGCGTCACGGCATCTCCCGTGCGCTGGTGAACTTCGAACCCGGCCTGCATACCGTGCTGAAAAAGGCCGGCATGCTCACCCGCGACAGCCGTATCGTCGAACGTAAGAAGTACGGTCGCCATAAAGCGCGTAAGGGTACGCAGTGGGTCAAGCGTTAACCGCTTTGCTCCTTCAACAAAAAAAGTGCCCAAAGAAATTTGGGCACTTTTTTGTTTCTCGGGAACACCATGCTGAAAGATGTGTACGAACAGTTTAACGCAAAGCATTTCTCGCCGGAAAGATACCGGCGGATTCTGGCGGAAATTTTCGCGCAGGCCGGCGACCCCTGCCTGCATATGTGCGAAACGCCCGTATTCATCAGCCGCTTTTATGCCGACAACCTTGTCCGGGGTGCGACGGAAATTATCGAGCAAAGCCTGTCCCCCGCGCTGAAAGACAAGCTCGACGCAGCCGTACCGCCGGAATTCACCATACCCTCCGCGCCTGACAGGCCGACGTTTTTCATCATCGACTTCGCCGTCACCGCAGATGGCCCGCGCCTGATCGAGATGCAGGCCTTCGCCTCCAATCTGCTGTTTATCCCGCTGGCGGCGAAGATTTATAAGGATATTTACAAGCTGGGCGAGGACTACCAGTATCTTCTGTCAGATGTTTCCCGCATCAAAGAAACGATTTTGGGCGCCCACGCCCCCGAAAACGTCGTGCTGATGGAAATTAACCCGTGGCAGCAGAAATCGCGGCGGGATTTTGTCCTTACGCAGAAACTGCTGGGCGTTCCCGTCGTCGATGTGACGGAGGTCATCAAACAGGGAGATCGGCTCTTTTACCGCAACGCCGCAGGCCAGACCATCCGGATTCGCCGGATTTATAACCGCGTGATCCCGACCGAATTCCAGAGCCTGCGCCTGTCCGGGAAAACCGGCTTCCGGTTCAGCGACAGGCTGGACGTCGAATGGGCGGGGGATCCCGGCTGGTTCCTGCGGGTGAGCAAGCATACCCTCCCCTACCTTGACCATCCTCTAGTGCCTGAAACAATGTTTCTCGATCAGGTTGCCGCCTATCCGCCGGATCTTGAAAATTATGTCCTGAAGCCGGTTTTCTTCAACGCCGGCATCGGCGTCAAAATAAACATCACCAAAGCCGATCTGGATGCCGTTCCGGCAGAAGAACGGCATCATTATATTTTAATGCGTAAGATTAAATTTGAGCCATTTATCCCTGATCTAAATGGAAATATGCTGAACGCTGAAATCAGGGTTATGTTTGTCTGGCCGGATAAGTTGCAGCCCGTTGCCCTCTCCGCCCGCGTCATGCACGGCAACGATACCAACGAAAATCTGCGCGGCAACGACCCTTGGTGCGGCCTCGCGCCGGTGCTGATTTGCGGATAGAATCGACCTGAAATCAGAGAAAATAAAATTTTATGTCAATAAAAATATTATCTAATAATCCATTGTAAAAGTTGATGATTTATCCAGTTTAAGTCAAACTGACAGACAAAGTCACCTTACTGATTCAGCAGATAAAGGCCGTCATCGATGAAAAATTTAAAACTCGTTTTTGCACTCATGAGTATCCTGACACTCACCGCCTGCTCCAACACATGGGAAGGCGTGAGAGCGGACTCAAAAGATGTCACAAGATGGAGTCACAATAAAACTTCGTCTATGGAAAAAATATTCGGCCCCGCGCCGACCGGCTACACAGGCAACAGCAAGCCGGCAGCCGCAGCGGAAAAAACGCAGCCGCCATCATCAGAGGCAGGAGGGGCATTGAACCCGGCAGCGGATGCCGCCACGCAACCCGCGACAGCCGGACAACAACCCTCACCCAGAACGCGTTCAAACAAAGGTCTTGTTTGGCATAAAATTGATAATTACGACGAGGGCTATCAGTCAGCACCCACTGAAAACGTGGAGCCGGTTTCCCCCTCCTCTCCGCAATCATCCGCAGCGCCGGCCATAAAATATAACCAGAGCGTAAATGTTTTTCCGGTTGATGGCGACGCCGAACCCTATACGCAGATGACCTCCGGCGGCTTCGGCAACCCTGCTGCAAACAACGGCTACGCCACGGTTTCCGGCGCGATGGTCCAGCAGATATTTTTTGCCCATGCCTCGGCCCGCGTCAGCAAAACCGATCGCGGAAACCTGCAACAACTGGCGGAAGCGCTTGTGCATAGCACCGACAGCTACGGATTAAGCGTCGTCGGTCACGCCAGCAAGCGGGTTGACCATGTAAGAGACCCCATCGAAAGAAAAATGATCAATTTCAAAATGGCGCAAAAACGCGCCAATACGGTAACAACCGAGCTGCGCAAGGCAGGCATGGATCCGCGCTGGATTCTGGCTTCCTCCAGGGGGGATGAAGATCCGAACGTGAAACACGGCAATAAAACGCAGGAAGCCGCCGACCGCCGCGCTGAAGTATTTGTAACGCGCTGAAGCATTTATAAATAGTGATAAATAGACGCTGACGCGCGTCGCAGTACAGAAGTAAAAAGACATGGGCGCTCCACTGAAAATCGGTATCGCAGGACTGGGAACCGTTGGCACGGCTGTATTCCAATTGCTGGAACAACACGCCGCGCTGCTGTCTGAGCGCGCCCGGCGGCCCGTGGTGGTGACAGCCGTTTCCGCCCGCACCAAAAGCAAAAATCGTGGCATAAACCCCGCAAAAGTCAAATGGCACGACAACCCCGTTTCTCTCGCCGACGACAAGGATGTGGACGTCGTGGTGGAGCTCATAGGCGGCGCCGAAGGCGTTGCCTACGATCTCATCAAAAGGTCACTGGAGAACAACAAGCCCGTCGTTACCGCCAACAA
>JAHFPI010000167.1 GCA_023266795.1 Rhodospirillales bacterium | reverse complement strand
CCATGACCGCTGCGATGTGAAGCGCCGTTTCACCGTTATTATTTTTTCCGGAGATATCCGCGCCCAGATCGAGCAGCCGTTCCGCAACATCCCTGCGCCCCCACCACGCCGCCATCCGCAGCGCCGACTGGCCGTATTTATTTTCTATCTCCACCGACGCGCCGCGCTCCAGCAGCAGGGAGGCCATCGCCGTATCCCCCTGCTGAATAGCCAGCATCAGCGCCGTCTCGCCGAAACTGTTGCTTTTAGCGTCGATCTCCGCGCCATGATCCAGCAGCCACCCTACCCTGTCCTTATACCCGAAGCGTGCCGCAATCATCAGCGCCGTCAGGCCATGTTCGTCTTTTTCGTTGATCGCGGCGGCATTGAATGAAGGAGGCATGTTCTCAGGCTCCGGGCTTCGGAATTTTGAACGGGCGGGGCTTGGGGATAGGTTTTTCCAGACCTTTGGAGAAATCCGTGTCTTTCAGGAACTGCGGCGAGTGCGGGTATTGTATCTCCGCCCCCCGCTCCAGCAGGGCAGCAATCTCATCCATCTTCTGTTCCCGCGCTATCGACAGAGCCGTTTCGTCGGCGTCACTTTTTTCATCAAGGGCGGCGCCGCGTTCCAGCAACAGCAGCACCGTATCGCTTTTCCCCGTGTTCCATGCCGCATACATCAGCACTGTTTTGCCTTCATCGCTCTTCAGGCTAATATCGGCGCCGCGCTCCAGCAGCAGCGCCACGGCCTCCGTATGCCCCCAGTTTGCCGCATACATCAGCGGCGTGGCAGCGTAGTGGCTGCGGGCGTTGACAATGGCCGCCCCGTACGTATCCAGAAGTTCCCTGACCAGCGCGATATTATGCTGGTCGCCGGCGGCATAACAAAGAGTGTCTATCTCCTGCCGGGAGGGCTGCGGGCTTGGCGATGTTGCGGGCGTGCTCATAACTTTATTTTCCTACGGCTTAGGACGGGGAATTTTAAAAAGGCGTGGCTTGGGAATAGCTTTTTTCAGCCCACGGGAGCAGTCCGTGTCCTGTAAAAATTGCGCGCGTTTTCTTTCGGGCCATTGCTCCAGCAGCGCCACCACGCCCGCCTCGGCCATCGCGGCCGCTTCGTCCGTAGAGGTGAGATCATAACCTTCGCGGGCAATGTCCAAAGCTGTTTCACCATAGCGGTTTTTTGCATTGAGGGACGCGCCGTTTTCCAGCAGCAATTCTATCGTTGATTTATGTTCATTCCGCGCGGCCCACATGAGGGCCGTCTCGCCGGAATCATCCTTATTGTCAGCATAGGCGCCTTTTCCCAGCAGAAGCTTTATGATGTCATCGCAGCCCTGTTCCGCCGCCCACATCAGGGGAGTCGTGCCGGTATTCGCCTCCGCATCCACACAGGCGCCCCTTCCCAGCAGCAGCGCGGCCATATCCGCTGCTGCGGCCTGCGCCGCCATCGCCAGTGGCGTCGTGCCATATTTGTCTTTCTTCTCGAGGGCGGCGGGGTATGTATCCAGAAATGCGGCAACCGCCTTGTTCTTTCCCAGGAGAATATCTTTGAAAAAACCGGTCACTTCCCGTTCGGAAGGCTGCGGCGCGGACGATGACAGCGGCGTGTTCATGATTTCATCTTCCTACGGCTTCGGTTTGGAAACTTTGAACGGGCGGGGCTTGGGGATGGACTTCTCCAGACCGTGGGAAAAATCCGTCTGCCGCAGATAGCGCTCACGCTCTTTATCCGCCTGCCGCTCTTTATCCGCCTGCCGCTGCTTCAGTATCTCCGGCCATTGTTCGAGCAGCGCGACAATATCCGTCGCGTGCCGCTGCTCGGCGCAGGACTGCGCGGTTCGGCCCAGAACGTCCCTTTTATCAATGTCTGCACCGCGCTCCAGCAGCAGTCCGACCGTATCCTTGCCGCCGCACCACGCCGCCAGAATCAGGATCGTCATGCCGTAATTGTCGTTATCATTGATATCCGCGCCGTGCTCTATCAGCAGTTCCACGGTGGATTTATTCCCGCCGCGCACCGCCTCCATCAGCGCCGTCCAGCCGCTGAAGCTTTTCAGGTCGGCCGCCGCGCCGCGCTCCAACAGCAGTTTTGCCATGGCGTCGCGGCCGTTCCGCGCCGCATACCTCAGCGCCGTCATGCTGTCGTTGTCTTTCCTGTCAACGGCGGCGGGGAATTTATCCAAAAATTTTATGACCGCCGCCTGATCCCCCCTGCCCGCAGCGTCGGCAAAAGCATCCACCTCCGTCTGGGAGGGTCTGGGAAAGGGCGATGATGGAGCGGGATTGTTCATGATTTTCCCCTACGGCTTCGGCTTGGGAAAATTGAACGGGCGCGGTTTGGGAATGTGCTTTTTCAACCCTTGCGAAAAATCCGTATCCTTCAGAAACTGTGCGCGTTGCTCAGCTAATTCTTTTGCTAATTGCGTCTCTTTTTCCGTCTGCCGTCGTTTCAGTATTTCGGGCCATCGTACCAGCAGGTCGGCGATCTGGTATTCGCGATTGTTTTGAGCATGCATAAGGGCTGTCCTGCCAAAAACGTCCCGCTTATCAAGGGGCGCGCCCTTCTCGAGCAGAATTTCTGTTATGTCCCTATACCCACCGCCTACCGCTTGAATTAAAAGCGTAAGGCCATTGTTATCATCAATGGCGGCTCCGCGATCCAGCAGCAGTTCTACCGTGGACTTACGTCCGGCTCTCACCGCCTCCATCAGGGCTGTCCATCCATCGGAACTTTTTAAATCAATGGTAGCTCCGCGATCCAGCAGCAGTTCGACTATGGCGTCATGCCCGTTCCGCACTGCATATTTTAAAGCTGTCATGCTGCCGTAACTTTCTCTATCAATGGCAGCGCTGTGTTTATCTAAAAATTCCATGACAGCTGTTTTGTTTCCACTGCCGGCAGCAACAACGAAATTATCCACTTTCGACCGAGGGGAAGAACGAAAGGATGATGCTGGTTTATTCATGATTTTACCCTACGATTTCGGCTTGGGCAGTGTGCAACCCAGCGCGCGCAGGAGCTTTGCTGTCTCTGCGGGTTTGTTAAGGGACCTTTTCAGTGCGCGGGGAGCCATACAGCCAAGACCTTATTCTAGTTTTAAATTTATGCCATAATAACAATATAACTTATTATGTCAATGAATATGTTCACAAAAATTGCCCGCATGACTAGACGACCGCGCTATCAAGGGATATTCTCTGAAAGCCAAAGCACACCAGATGTAAGAGGTTGATTATTATGCCAAATCTCGACCGGCCACTCTCCCCTCACCTGCTCATCTACAAACCGCAACTCACCTCCATCCTCTCTATCACCCACCGCTTCACCGGCGTCGGTCTGGCGCTGGGATCGATTCTGGTGGCGGGGTGGCTGTTCGCGGCGCTGGCGGGAGTCCACGCCTTTTCTCTCACCGTGATTTTCAGGGAGAATATCCTCGGCCAGATCATGCTGTTCTGCTGGCTGTTCGCTTTCCTCTACCACCTGCTCAACGGCATCCGCCACCTGAAATGGGACGCCGGATACGGCCTCAGTCTGCCAAGCGTCTACCGCAGCGGTTATGTCGTGATTATCGGCGCGGTCGTGCTCTCCGTGCTGATCTGGACGAAGACGGGAGTGTCCCCATGAACGAAGCTTCGAAACACTGGAGCCTGCTCCGCGCCGCCGCGCTGCCGATGATCCCGCTGTTCTTTTATTTCGTGACGCAGCTGGAATACCTGACCACCCGCAGCCGCGACGTTTTCATCGGCTGGGTGAAACAGCCGGAGACGACGGCCTGCCTGCTGCTGTTCATCCTCTGCGCCTTTTATCACGGCTCGCAGGGCATTGGTGAAATCATCGAGGATTACGTGCCACCGGGAAATATCAAGACCCTGTCGCTGCGCCTCAATCAGGCTTTTTTCTTCATTCTCGGCGGCGGCTGTTTTTATGCGGTGCTGGCGATCAGTTTTGGGAAGTTTTAACATGCAGAATACCTATCCGATTATCGAACATGAATATGACGTGATCGTCGTCGGCGCCGGCGGCGCAGGCCTCCGCGCCACTTTCGGCATGGCGGAAAAAGGCCTCAAGACCGCCTGCATCACCAAGGTGTTCCCCACCCGCAGCCACACCGTCGCGGCCCAGGGGGGCATCTCTGCGGCATTAGGCAACGCGGGGGAGGACGACTGGCGCTGGCATATGTATGACACGGTGAAAGGCTCCGACTGGCTCGGCGATCAGGACGCGATCGAATACATGTGCCGCGAGGCCGTGCCCGCCGTCATCGAGCTCGAACATTACGGCGTACCCTTCAGCCGCACGCCGGAGGGAAAAATTTACCAGCGCGCTTT
>JAHFPI010000166.1:543-4318 GCA_023266795.1 Rhodospirillales bacterium | reverse complement strand
GGGTGCTGCCTCTGCCTCATCTGCGGAGGTAGCGGAGGTATCTGTTGCGGGCGTTTGCGCGGCTGCGGCGGCCTGAGACGGCACGGGCATGCCGAGTTGCGCCGCCAGCGGCACCGTCAGCTTGTCGCCGAGGTCGGTCGCCAGCGACACCATATATTTGTCCATATCGTCGCGGCTGACGCCCTGGCTTTTCAGGAAATCGATGGCATCCTTGCGGAAATGCGCCAGCTTGTCGGGCGTCACCGTGCCGTCCTGTGTAAGCGCCGCGAATTTTTCGCGCAGCTGCGCCAGGATGTCTGGGTTCTCCTGTACATCCGTTGCCAGAGTCGCGGAGAGATCGCTCGTCAGAGAGGGCTTTACCGTATCCGTACCCGTTGCGGCGTCCGGCGTTTCCTGCAGCGACGCGATAGCCTGCTGGATCTGTTCGGCGCTTGCGTCGGGAAACAGTTTTTGCAGCAGCGCGGAGAGCGAAGGCTGGTCTGTCTGACCTTGTTTGAGGATTTCGGCAATTTTTGCCGCGAGATCCTGCCCGCCCTGTGCGTTCTGCGCGCCGTTCGCCTGCCCCATGAGCAGGTTCAGGAAGGCAAGAATTCCACCCTGTCCCCCCGCAACGCCTTTGCCCAACAGGGAATTCGTGTTCCCTGTCTGGCCGAGAGCGGAGATGTTGAGCGACGTGGTCAAGATAGGTCCTCGCATAATTATCCGAAGCTATCCTTGCAGGACCCGTGCCAGATTTTGGGAGGAGGAAAAAAATTCGAGCGCGGAGAAAAAACAAAAAACGTCCCAATGGGCCGCCTGTTGGGAAAAACAGGCAGCCCGCTTTGGGAGGGAGTGGCAGTATCTTAGTTCAGTCTCAATTCAATCCTATAGTTTCTGGTCGACCGACAACGACAGGGTCGAGGTTTTGTAGGCCTGGGCCTGCCCTTTGGCGGAGTAATTGGTCTGCTTCTCGTCGACGACGGATTTGCGCGCGGCGTCGAGTATCTTGCCGACGAGCCGGCGTGTGCTTTCCTTCGCGGATTCGAGCGCGACGAGGTTGTCGTTGAGAATAAGCGTGAACTGTGTGCGCGCCTTTACCAGCTTTTCGCGCGCGGCAACGTCGAGCGAAGCCATCTCCGCCTTGCGGTTGGAGAGCGCCGTCACCATGTTCTGGTATTCAAGGGCCAGCCGGCGTTTGGAAGGTTGGAGCGTATCGACGACATTGAAGTCAGACTTCTTCAGTGCTGCTGTTTCGCGTATCAGCAGCGTGCTGAAATCCTCGATCAACTGCATGACGTCGGTCACCTCGCTGACGAGGGAGCGTTTCGCGGAAGGCGTCTTGGTTGCTATGGTGCTCATATGGATTGTCCCTTCTCCTGCATTTGAATCATCATTTTCTGCAACTGGTCTGAAATACCGATACCGCCGTGCTTGGCCATGTTCTTGCCGTATTCCTGTATCATCATGCTGCGGAACATTTTCTCGCCGCCGCCGCCGCCGAACATCGGGTCGACGTCCACGCCCTCGAACATGTGCGAGAACATCTCGGAGAGGAACACCGCCTCGAAATCCTTGGCGGCATTCGCCGTCTTCGGGTCGGGTGCCCGCACCTGGCCTGCGCGCAGGCCCTGCAGCGCAGTCTCGGCCGAAACGGGGGTGGAAGGGAGGCTGGTCATCACATCACCTCTATATCGGCCTGCAGGGCGCCCGCGGCTTTGATGGATTGCAGGATGGTGATGATATCGCGGGGGCCGACGCCCAGCGCGTTGAGGCTGGCCACGAGCGCCTGCAGGCTCACGCCTTCGGGCAGGACCGCAATTTTATTATCGGTATCCTGGTTGACAATGATATCCGAGCGCGGGACGACCACGGTCTCGCCATTCTGCGAGAAGGGCGCGGGCTGCGACACCTGCGGCGTTTCGGAGATGCGGATGGTCAGGTTGCCCTGCGCCAGCGCAATCGTCGAGATGCGCACGTCTTTGCCCATCACGATGACGCCGGAGCGCTCGTCGATGACGACCTTCGCTTCCTGGTCGGGGTTGATGCGTAGCTGTTCGACGTCAGTGATGAGGTTCACGAGGCCGGCGTTATAGCCGGGCGGCACGTCCAGCGCGACGGAAGCGGGGTTTTCGGCCCTTGCCGCCGGGAAGTGCAGATAGCTGTTGATGGCGACCGCGATGCGGCGCGCGGTGGTGAAATCGGGGTTGCGCAGAGAGAGGCGCGTCTGCGTCCTGTTCTCCATGCTGAAGGGGATTTCGCGCTCGACGATGGCGCCGGCCGAAATGCGGCCCGTGGTGGGGATGTTCTGCGTGACCGTCCCGCCCTGGCCGTTCGCCGCAAATCCAGCAACCGCGACGGGGCCTTGCGAAACGGCATACACCTGCCCGTCAGCGCCCAGGAGCGGCGTCACCAGCAGCGTGCCGCCCTGAAGGCTTTTGGCGTCGCCGAGTGCGGAGATGGTTGAATCGATACGTGCGCCCTGGTTGGTAAAGGGGGGCAGGGTGGCCGTGACCATGACGGCCGCGATATTCTTGGTGTTCAGCTTTTCGTCGCGGATGTTGACGCCGAGGCGTTCCAGCATCCCGATGATGCTCTGCGCGGTGAAGGGCGAGTTGTTGAGCGAGTCGCCCGTGCCGTTCAGGCCGACCACAAGGCCGTAACCGACCAGCATGTTGTCGCGCACGCCTTCAAAATTCACGATGTCCTTGATGCGGGTCGTGCCGGGCTCGGCCTTTACCGTGCGGGAGACCGGCGTTTTTTGCATTTTGTTGCCGACGCCGACACCGCTGCTACCATTGCTTCCGCTCCTGCCGTTGCCCGACATATCGGCGCCGTCGGCAAAAGAAGCAGTGCTGGCGAAGAAGCCCGCCAGCACCAGCACAATGAATATTTTCCAAAACGTTTTCATGTTCCCAACCCATCCCAAGACAGTTTTTCCCGATGAATAAGGAAGCGAGAACCGTGCCAGTTAACGTCATCCCCGCGGAAGCGGGGATCCCGTTGGTATTTCGACGAGATTCCCGCTTGCGCGGGAATGACAGGGGAAGGGCATTAATGCCAAAGGCAAATATTGCCGACTGGTTTCTGCATAATAAGCGGCGTATAATATAAAGAATGAAAGTCGAAGGCCCGAAAAAATCCTCCCCTGCCAAGGGCGCGTCCAAGACGGGCGCCGCCAAATCCACGGGCGACGCCAGTTTCAGCGGCATGATCGAGGATACGGAGGAGTCTCCCGCCCAGAAACCCGTCAGCGGGGTTATGCAAATCAATCAGCTGGATGCCTTGTTGTCTGTCCAGGAAAACGGCGGCAGCACCTCGGAAGAGGCGGCGAAAAAGGGCCGCCAGCGCGCCGCCCTGTTGCTGGCCCAGCTGGACCAGCTGCGCATCGGTATCTTAAGCGGCGGCATCCCGCGCTCCACCCTGCAGCAGCTGGGGCGCACCATTTCCACCCACCGCGAAAACGTTATGGACCCGCAACTGTCCGAATTACTGGACGAAATCGACCTCCGGGTGCAGGTGGAACTGGCCAAGCACGGTAGCTGAACAGTCGTTTTTACCCATAAAATGCATTTTTTACTGGAAATCCGCTGTCTTTTTCAGTAATCAGGCTAGATTCTGCAGTCCACAATTGTTTATTAAGGGCTGGGGGATTATAATTTAAGACAAGCTTCACGTTAGGGTAAACACATGAGTTCACTGCCTGAAACCTCGTCGACTATTCTGCCGCCGGATTACCGTCCGTCGGAAAAAGAAAAGTTCATGAACCCGATCATGCTCGAATATTTCCGCCAGAAGC
>JAHFPI010000166.1:0-533 GCA_023266795.1 Rhodospirillales bacterium | reverse complement strand
GCCAGAAGCTCATCCGCTGGCGCGCCGAGCTGCTTCTTGAATCGAACGAGACGATCAAGGAAATGCAGGAAGACAACCTGCAAAAGCCCGATATCGCCGACCGCGCCTCCGCCGAGACGGACCACGCGCTGGAACTGCGCACGCGCGACCGCGAACGCAAGCTTATCTCCAAGATCAACGCCGCGCTCGAGAAGATCGACGAAGGCAACTACGGCTTCTGCGAGGAAACCGGCGAACCCATCTCCATCGCGCGCCTCGAAGCCCGTCCTATCGCGACCTTAAGCCTCGAAGCCCAGGAACGCCACGAGCGCAAGGAACGCACCCAGCGCGACATGCGGGAGTAGGTTTCACTTCAGATTTCCAACAGAAATGCCCTCGACATTCGGGGGCATTTTTGCTTTGGCCTTTTGTCATTCCGAGCGCAGCGAGGAATCTTTCTCCGGCTCCCGTATCAAGCTGGCGAAGATTCCTCGCTGCGCTCGGAATGACGAGTCTCGCATTCCGACTCGGAATTTTTTTCGCGACTCGAAGTT
>JAHFPI010000165.1 GCA_023266795.1 Rhodospirillales bacterium | reverse complement strand
CATCAAGGCGCTGAAGCAGGCCTTCCACGACGGCATCGACATTCACGCGGCGACGGCCAGTCAGGTGTTCAGCGTGCCTCTCGACCAGATGACCCCCGACATCCGCCGTCAGGCCAAGGCAATCAACTTCGGCATCATCTACGGCATCAGCGGCTTCGGCCTCGCCAAGCAGCTGGGGATTCCGCAGGCCGAGGCTGCGGAATACATCAAAAAATACCTCGCCCGCTTCCCCGAACTCAAACTGTTTATGGACGCGGCCAAGGAATACGCGCGGAAACACGGCTACGTCAAAACTTTCTATGGCCGCAAATGCTTCATCCGGGGCATCAACGACAAAAACGCCGGTATCCGCAACTTCGCCGAACGTCAGGCCATCAACGCCCCCCTGCAAGGCACCGCCGCCGACGTGATGAAACGCGCCATGATCGCCCTCAAACCCGCGCTGCTCGAAGCGGGGCTGGGCGCGAGAATGTTGTTACAGGTGCATGACGAGCTATTGTTTGAAGTGCCGGTTGGCGAGAAAGCCGAAACTGAAGCGCTGGTAAAAAAGATCATGGAGAGTGCCGGAATGGGCATTGGCGTGCCGCTGCATGTTGAGGCCGGTTGGGGTGATAACTGGGCGGAGGCGCATTAAACCAATGCTAAGAATTTTTATAATTTTTATAATCCTACTATCTTTAAACACTCCTTGCTGGGCAGTCGAGCGGGATTACGTTATGGATCAATGGAAAGTTTGGATTATTAAGGACTCAGCGGCCAAAGAAAAGCTCATATCTGCATATAATCAGAAATTTCCCTCTTCAATGTTAGATTCATGCGGAACCGTTATAGAAATAATAATGGGCACAGGACATTACAGCTACAGCGCAGGAGTTTGTCGCTTAAATCACAAAGACGGAAAAACAGAACAAGTAAGATTCTGTGGCGAGACAGGTGTTAATATTTATAAAATAGAACCTTACCATGAAGATCATCCATACCAAGCCAAGGAATTAACCGACCTAATCAATTTCTTCCAGCAACAGTGTTATATATAAATAAATTCTGATAGGATCCACCGAGCACATCGACGGCAAGACAACGGACTAGAAACATGATCCACATTACCCTCCAAAATAAAAAAATCCTTGCCCTCATCGTTATTCTGCTTGTTATCAGCGCCGCACTCATCCTGATCCTCAATGCCAGCGCCCACCCCTGCGCGAGGGTCAAAGCCGGCACGGTTGCTTTTATGGACAGCAAAAGCTGCATTAAAGAATGTGCTGTCGATGGCGGAGATTGCCCCTATAATGCACATGCAATAAACAAAGGAGACACACCATGATCCACCTCACCATCCAGAACAAAAAAATCCCCGTCCTCGGTTTTGGCACGTGGCAGCTGAAGGGCAAAGAATGCCTTGCGGGCGTTGAAAAGGCGCTGGAGGTCGGCTACCGGCATATCGATACGGCGCAGATTTACGAGAACGAGGCTGAAGTCGGCGCGGCGATAAAGGCCAGCGGCGTCAAGCGCGAGGATATTTTCCTGACCACGAAAGTGTGGATCACAGAATTAAAAGACGGGCCGCTGCAAAAATCGGTCGAAGTTTCGCTGAAAAAGCTCAAGGTTGACCATGTCGACCTGCTGCTCATCCACTGGCCGGTCAACGAAGTGCCCTTTGCCGAACAGCTGCGCGCGCTCCAGTCGGTGCAGGCGGCGGGCAAAACCGCGCTGATCGGCGTGTCCAATTACACCGTCGCGCAGATGAAGGAAGTCGTCGAGAAAATCGGCGCGAAAATCGTGACCAATCAGGTGGAGTACCACCCCTACCTGTCGCAGAAGCCGATACTGGATTATCTCAAGGCGCACGGCCTGTTCCTCACCGCCTATTCCCCGCTCGCGCGCGGCCGGGTGAATGACGATCTTGTCCTCAAAAAAATCGCGCTGAAATACAATAAAACGCCGGGACAGATCACGCTGCGCTGGCTGGTGATGCAGAAAGGCGTCGTCGCCATCCCCAAGGCGGCCAGCGAAAAGCATATCCGCGAGAATTTCGAAATTTTCGATTTCATGCTGAACGCGGAGGAGATGAACGCCATCACCGCCCTCGCCCGCCCCGACGGCCGCATCGTCAATCCCGACAATATCGCACCGGTGTGGGATAAGACGGGGTAATCCCTATACTGTCGTCCCTGCGAAAGCAGGGATCCAGTTGGTGTTTTGTTTCGCGGCAAAAGTAAAAGACCCAACTGGGCCCCTGCTTTCGCAGGGGTGACAGGGCTTTTTACCCCGCCAGCAGCCCGACCGCCGCCATCGCCATGACGACCGCGAAAAGCTGGGTGCTGTTCATGCTTTCCTTGAGGAAAATCCGCGCCAGCGTCAGCCCGACGATGGGATACATCGCCGTCACGGTGACGATCGTCGCCACTGGGCCGAGCCGGAGCGCGTAATAAAAGGCCAGTATCGCCACCATGCTGATGCCGCTCGAAAAGGCCGTCAGAAGGATGCCCTTTTTATTCTTTATCAGCCGCCTTTTGAGATAGAAAAAAATCGGCATGGCCACCAGCATATTGCCGACGGCTTCATAAAAAATAACGCTTTGCGGCGGCATGGTCTGCAGCGCGAGCTTGGGCAGGAACGCCCACAGTCCCCACAGCACCAAAGCCGCCAGCGACGGCAGAAGCCGCAAGTCATTCTTTAGATTTATCGTCACCCGCCACCACTATCAGAATAAGGGAACAGATACCCAGCACAATGCCTGCGGCCTGCCGTCCCGACAATTTTTCTCCCAGAATAAAGAAAGCCAGCAGCGTCGCCAGCACCGGATACAACGATGTCACCACCGTCCCGTAAGTCATCGAACCGTAGCGGATGGCAATAATAAACATGACCTGCGCGATCGTTCCCACAATCCCCACCGTGATAGCCAGCAGAGCACCCCGAGGATCAAAATCGACCTGAAACCCGTAAAAAGCCAGCATTATCAGGGAAGCCAGCGCAAAAAAAACGGCGGAATACACCGTCAGGTGCAGCGGCGGCAGCGTCCTGACCGCCAGCTTGGGCAGGAATATCGAGCCCCCCCAGAGCACAAGGGACAGTATGGACGGCAGGAGCCAGGGCACAATCGTCATAAAATAACCCGCTTGTTATCAGCGGCCGGGAGCGACCGTGATTTTTGCCGCAGACTGCGGCTGAGGGAGGGAAGCACTATTTTCATTCGCGGCCTTCATCGCCGGATATTTGGCAACTTCCCTGAACGACTGGCTTAGAAACGCCATGCGCCGTACATAGCCCGAATGGGACAGGAATGTTTCTTTCAGCAAGGAATGCGATTTTTTCTGCTCCGCCGGATACACCGACGTCAGCGCCCCTTCCGCAGCGACCAGATCCCGCGTGATGTAAAGCGCGTTGCGGTCGGCGCGGTTCTCCCTGACGCGCGACCCCAGAGAAAATATGGCGTTGACCGCAAAGGTAACGCCGGCAAGAACGCCGAAAGCCTGCCACGCCGCGATGCCCGCCACCGTCAGGGGAAGGCTCACGCCGGCGACAGTCAGCCCCGCGACGATACCCGCGCCCAGCATGAGCTTTTCAGTCATGCCCTGCGCCACCGTTTCGCCGTACCTGCCTATGGAGAAATCGGCTTTCAGGTGCGACATCTCGTGCGCGATGATAAAACGCAGTTGCGGCTCGGTAAGGTTTGAGGCCAGCGCCTCGTTCGTGGTGAAGATTGTATTCATGCCGGGCAGCGCAGCAAAGACATGAGGCGCATACTTCTCCGTGCGTTTTTCCACTTCTGCTTTTATCGGATTCAATCTCGCCAGCCAGCGGAAACCGAAAGGCAGAACGCGCGGCACAATCATTTGCGTGACCATACTCCTGTCGATCACATAAACTTTCGGCGGCTCAGGACGCCCGAGGCTGTCACTGATTTCTTTTGCGATGCGGCAAACGGCGGAATCTTCCGGCAGCGGTCCGATATGTCCCGACTTGACCATCTGGCTGAAAAACAGTTTTCTGAAGGCAGGCTTTTGGGAAAAAACCAATGCCCCCCCCACACGGGCAGCTCCGTATAACCCGACGACGCCAAGGGCAACCGGATTGAAAATAGCGGCGAGAACCGCACCGGAAACCGCCAGTCCGGCAACGGTGCTTCCTGATGTGATCAACCTTCCCCTAATTGTTTTAAAACGGTATTGGTTTTCTGACATCCCGCCTCCTCGCCTTTAAAATCATCTTTAATTATCAGTATGATAAGCACATCCTGAAAAATATGCGATGGCTATTGTGATGTGACGCCGAAATTTTTTCTTAATTGTTTATTAACTTATTTATGTAATATTATAGATGTATACCCAGCTAG
>JAHFPI010000164.1 GCA_023266795.1 Rhodospirillales bacterium | reverse complement strand
ATGGCTATCTGCTCATCAAAGCCATCATACGCGCCCAGGCTAAAGCGGAATACAGCACGAACAACATCGGCCACTTCGGTCTGGCGCTGGAACGTTATGCGCATTTTACTTCCCCTATCCACCGCTATGCCGATCTGCTGGTGCACCGTAGCCTCGCCGATGCCTTCAATATGGGCCAGGGCGCGCTGAGCGCTGCCGAAAAGGCAAAAATGGATGAACTGACGCAGCATATCTCCGAAACGGAAAACCTTTCGGCAAAAGCCGAACGCAGCGCGCATGACCGTTTTGCCGCCGCTTATCTTTCCACGCAAGTTGGAAAAGAATTTACCGGACGTGTCGCCAGCGCGACAAACGCCGGCCTGTTTATCCGGCTGGACAAATCCGGCTCGGACGGCCTGCTGCCGATGCGCTTCCTGCCGCAGGATTATTACGACCTCGACAAGAACGAGCATACGCTGACCGGCCGCGAGCATGGCCGCGTTTACCGTACGGGAGACACCATCACCGTGCGCCTGAAAGAAGCCGACGGCCTGAGAGGCAGCGTTATTCTGGAAGCAGCTAACGACAACAAGGCCGCCGTTGCAGGGGCAACCATTAAAAAGACCCCCCACCCGCAGCAAAAGCCCCAGCGCTCCCGGAATCACGGGCATGGGCCACAGTAGCCGCAAAAATAGCCGTCAGAACGAGTCATTGACAATCCGCATGCCCGCCACTATGGTCTGCCGCATTCTTATGCGCTGCAACGAAGGGCCGACGGGATGAAAAAAGTATCCGCCGATACCGTCACTGGACTGACCGCCGCTTCCGGATTCTCCCCCGGAACCTACGGAACGCCGCCTACCGCCGAAGAAATGATCGACCAGATCCGCGCCACCCTCACGCGGCGGAAAGAAGCCCTCGCCCGACAATACAGGCTGCCCAAGGCAAAAACCACTGAGCCCCCGACCGCCTTCGAGATTTCCTACCAGCGGGCCGTGGAAGATATGCAGGAATTCGAGAAAATCGTCGCCAGCGTTCCTAACGGATTCAAGCTGACGCCTGTTTTGTATTCCAAAATCAAGCAGGAAGAAAATGACAAGATCATGGCGGAATACAGGGGGCGCGTGCGCCGTAATTTCCTGATCTACCTTGCGAACAACCATGCGGACGAACTCAGTGCCCTCGGCATCTGCCAGCATGGCATCGACAGGATGAAAAAAGGCCTCGACCCCGCCGATAAAGACGATCTGCGTTATGACATCAGCACAGACCACATTATCGAGCGCGGCGGCGGCGGAAAACTATCGCTGGAAAAGGCTGTTGACCCCCTGCTCCCTCCCGGTACTCAGCCTACGTATAAAGTTAATCATATCAATAACTTTATTCTATTACCTGAGCAGATACATGAATTTAAAAACGCGCTGAACGGCCTCCAGAAAGTCTCCAATATCCAGCGCGGCCAGAGCGCATGGATACTGATGCTGGTTCCCACAACAGGCCCGGGACGCTCCGGCTTTGTCGCAGCCCCCCAGTCGCCGAACCATCATTTATACGGCGTCGGCAAACACCAGCAAACCATGTCCAACAGGATCAACCACACCGCCCTCATGGCGGATCAGGCGCATGGCGCGCTCTACACCTTCCAGCAGAACATCACCACAGCCCACCTTCTCAAGGCAGCGAAAGAGTCGGCGGAACAACAGGCAAAAACCGTCGTTACCCTGATGCAGGAAGAAAAAAAATCCGGCCCCGCCCCCGGAAAACGCAGCCTCAGCCTTGCTTTCAACGAATCTGTGGCCAAGGACCCCGTCCGGAAGGTCTTTCTGGAGACATCCCTCAAGCCCGCGCTTGAAGAAGCGACAAGGCAGCTCAAAAGCGCTTTTGATTATGCCACCAGACCCAGCCAGACGCCCGATAACTACGATCTCTTCGTTAAATTCTATCGCGGGCGCAACGTCACCGCCCTGCGCCGGATAACGGAGAACATCCCTCTGGACGAAACCCTGCACATGCACGAAGTTTTCCAGCAGATCGACGGCGGCATCGTTAAGGCGAGCTTCAACCACTACGCCCCCGGGCCGGCCAATGACGACTTTGCGCGCCGGCCAAAGCCAAACCGCCATCCTCCGCCAAAGCGTCCGCAGCACAAACAGCGCCGCCAAAGCCGGCATGGGCGGCATCCGAACAACCGGCATAACTGGAAGTAATTTATTACACGCTACTGTCATTCCGGCGGAAGCCGGAATGACAGCGGTGTTACGACGCCTTCCTCAGCGGCCGGTACTTGATGCGGTGCGGCTGTTCGGCGTCAGTGCCGAGACGGCGGTGGCGGTCTTTCTCGTAATCCTCATAATTGCCCTCGAACCACACCACCTGACTGTTGCCTTCGAAGGCGAGCATGTGGGTGGCGATACGGTCAAGAAACCAGCGGTCGTGCGAGATGATGACCGCGCAGCCGGGATAATTCTCCAGCGCGTCTTCAAGCGCCGCCAGCGTTTCGGTATCAAGATCGTTGGTCGGCTCATCGAGCAGCAGCAGGTTGGCAGGATCTTTCAGCATCTTGGCGAGATGCACGCGGT
This sequence comes from Rhodospirillales bacterium, assembly GCA_023266795.1. Taxonomy (GTDB): domain Bacteria; phylum Pseudomonadota; class Alphaproteobacteria; order Micavibrionales; family UBA2020; genus PALSA-926. Next base: position 1,800 of record JAHFPI010000164.1, on the reverse strand, counting down.
TGCGCTCCCCGCCGGAGAGAGTGCCCACTTTCTTCTGCTGGTCAGACCCCTTGAACCCGAAGGAGCCAACATAGGCGCGGGACGGCATTTCACGCTCGCCCAGCTTCAGGATGTCATTCCCGCCGGAGATTTCCTCCCAGACGTTCTTGCTGCCGTCGAGTGCATCGCGGCTCTGGTTAACGTAGCCGTACTTGACTGTTTCACCAAGTATCAGCTTGCCGCTGTCCGGCTTTTCCTCGCCGGTGATCATGCGGAAAAGCGTGGTCTTGCCCGCGCCGTTTGGCCCGATAACGCCGACGATTCCGCCCGGCGGCAGTTTGAAACTCAGGTTATCGAAGAGCAGGCGGTCGCCGAAACCTTTGGACAGGATTTCCGCGTCGACAACATTGTTGCCGAGGCGCGGCGGTACGGGAATGACGATCTGCGCGGTACGCGTTTTCTCGTACTTTTTGCTTTGTTCAAGCAGGTCGTTATATGAGGTGATACGCGCCTTGGATTTGGCCTGACGCGCCTTGGGCGACTGGCGCACCCACTCGAGCTCGCGGGAGAGGACTTTCTGGCGCGCTTCGTCTTCGCGGCCTTCCTGCTCCAGACGTTTTGATTTCTTCTCCAGATAGCCGGTGTAGTTGCCCTCGTAGGGAATGCCCGAGCCACGGTCAAGCTCCAGAATCCAGCCGGTGACGTTATCGAGAAAGTAACGGTCGTGGGTAATCATCACGATGGTGCCTTTGTAATCCAGAAGGTGCCGCTGCAACCAGGCAACGGACTCCGCGTCCAGATGGTTGGTCGGCTCGTCGAGCAGCAACAGGTCGGGCTTCTGGAGCAGCAGCTTGCACAGCGCCACACGGCGCTTTTCACCGCCGGAAAGGTGAGCCACATCCATATCGCCCGGCGGACATTGGAGCGCGTCCATGGCAACTTCGATCATGTGGTCAAGGTTCCAGCCGTCTGCGGCCTCGATTTTGGTCTGCAGCTCTCCCTGCTCTTCCATCATCTTCGTCATTTCGTCGTTGTCGGTGACTTCGGCGAATTTCTCGCTGATGGCGTTATAGCGGTCGAGCAGCGCTTTGAGGTCAGCCATGGCTTCCATGACGTTTTCGTGAACGTTCTTTTTCGGATTCAGCTGCGGCTCCTGCGGCAGATAACCAACTGAAATGTTCTCGCCCGACCAGGCTTCGCCCTGAAATTCCTTTTCCACGCCCGCCATGATTTTCAGCAGGGTCGATTTGCCCGAACCGTTGGGGCCGAGGACGCCGATTTTCGCGCCCGGATAAAAACTCAGGTAAATGTTATCGAGGACTTTCTTGCCGCCCTGATAGGACTTGCTCAGACCCTTCATCACATATGCGTACTGACCTGCTGTCATTGTTTGTCTCCCGTTCTACGCCACGCCGGATATATTCCGGTTTGTTTTACCTATTTTGCCCGCAAAAGGCAAGTTTTACGCCTTTTCCAATGCCGCGCCCAGATCCGCAATCAAATCATCCGTATCCTCGATGCCGACGGACAGGCGGATGAGGCCGTCGCTGATGCCGAGTTTTTCGCGCTGGTCTTTGGGCACGGAGGCGTGGGTCATGATGGCCGGATGCTCGATCAGGCTTTCGACCCCGCCGAGGCTTTCCGCCAGCGTGAAAATTTTGCTGGCTGACAGCATCCGGCGCGAAGCGTTGATATCGCCCTTGACCACCGCCGTCACCATGCCGCCGAAGCCGCGCATCTGCTTTTTGGCCAGTGCGTGCTGCGGATGCTCCGTCAGCCCCGGATAATAGACTTTTTCGATCTTCGGATGCCGTGCCAGCC
>JAHFPI010000163.1 GCA_023266795.1 Rhodospirillales bacterium | reverse complement strand
ACGCGATAGAGCATGCGCTTTCTAAAAGCGGTCTAGATCGCGAGATACTTCCCCCATACGGCAAAGTCTACGCACATGACAATGGCCAAATTTTTTCTGTTGTTGAGGGCACACCTCTTCATGACAGGCATGATGCGCCCTACCCCGGGCGTCCTGAAACAGGCTATCGCAGCCTGCCTAAATTCACCTCTGAAGATATGAAGGGGGCGAAGCCGGTTGTAGTCGAACATTTCTATCGCATGGTTGATCTGGAGCCGGGAAAAAATTACACCACATTTTATACCGCAACAGACGGGAAACTTCATCCGCACAGTTTTGTGGCCAAGGAAGGCGATATCCTGACAGTCCGCACCAGCAAGGACTATGATATCCGCAAGCTTAAGGATGAGGAAATATTAAGCGGAGAAAATCCAAAAATAGAATCCGGCTTTCAGATAAATAAAGAAGTATTTCTCTCCGGATACGGCAGCGCGACGACTGTTGTTGAAGCAACGGATGACCCTCGTATTATGCGCCAGTTGGACACGTGGGCGCGCTGCATGGAGGTAACGGAAAAAATCCAGCTTTATTCCGCGTCATCTTTCCAACTGGCCGAACCCGGCGATAAAATCCTTGTCCAGAAAGACGGCTACACGCCGCAGGTCTTCCACAAGGAAGACATTGATAACGGCAAGTTTAGTCTCATTATGACGGAAAAGCCTTCTGCTCCGCGTGCGAAGAAACCTAAGCCGCCCAGTCCAAAATAACTTTTCCCGATTGGCCGGAGGCCATGATGTCGAAGGCTTTCTGGAAGTCGTCGACGGGGAAGTGATGGGTGATGATGGGCTTGAGATCGAGGCCGGACTGCACCATGGCGATCATCTTGTGCCAGGTTTCGAACATCTCGCGGCCATAGATGCCTTTCAGCGTGAGACCCTTGAAAATGAAGGTGCCCCAGTCGATGCTCATGTCGCCGGGCGGGATGCCGAGCAACGCGATTTTTCCGGCGGCGCGCATGGTTTCGATCATCTGGCGGAAAGCATCGGGGTTTCCGGACATTTCCATGCCGACGTCGAAGCCTTCCGTCATTTTTAAATCCGCCATGACTTCGCGGAGCGTTTCTTTGGTGACGTTGACCGCGCGGGTGGCGCCCATCTTGCGGGCGAGGCCGAGGCGATAGTCGTTCACGTCCGTAATCACCACATTGCGCGCACCGGCAAACTTGCAGATCGCCGCTGCCATGATGCCGATGGGGCCGGCGCCGGTGATCAGCACATCCTCGCCGACGAGGTCGAACGAGAGCGCGGTATGGGTGGCGTTGCCGAAGGGGTCGAAAATCGACACAAGGTCGTCGCTGATGCCGTCGGGAATTTTGACGACGTTCGCGGCGGGCAGGCAGAGATATTCCGCAAAGGCGCCGGGGCGGTTAACGCCGATGCCCTTTTGCTGGATGCAGAGGTGCTGCTTACCGCTGCGGCAGTTGCGGCAATGTCCGCAGGTGATATGCCCTTCGCCGGAGACGCGCTCGCCGGTTTTAAAGCCTTTAACTTCGGAGCCGATTTTTTCGATGACGCCGACATATTCATGGCCGGTGGTCAGGCCGACGGGCACATGCTTCTGCGACCAGTCGTCCCATTTGTAAATATGGATGTCCGTGCCGCAGATGGCGGTTTTCTTGATTTTGATGAGAACGTCGTTGTGGCCTATTTCGGGAACGGGCGCATCGGTTTTCATCCAGATGCCGGGTTTCGCTTCTTTTTTATAGAGGGCTTTCATGGGTTACCTTCAGTGCGTTGTCAGGCTGATAAGGCCGAAATGCTGCAATCCGAACAATATGCCCGCGATGCATACGATGGTGAAAATAAGGTGCAGAATCCTTTTCAAAACAAAAACCATGAGTATTGCCGACGGGACGATACTGGTAATCCCGATGGCGATGAGGCGCGGGATAAGGTCAGGCATGGATGAAAACAGGTGGAAATAAAAACACGCCGCCATGATCGGCAGGGGCAGGATGTAGGCAACAAGGAGCATCAGGGCTGTCATTTAATAACTCCTAATTTTTTCCCAACTTTCTCAAACGCCGCAATCGCTTTATCCAGATGCACGGTTTCATGCGCCGCAGACATCTGTGTGCGGATACGGGCTTTGCCCTGCGGCACAACGGGAAAGGAGAAGGCGATCACGTAGAGGCCTTCGTTGAGAAGCTCGTCGGCCAGTTGCTTGGCCTTCGGCGCATCGTACAGCATCACCGGAACGATCGGATGTTCGCCCGGTACGAGGTCGAAGCCGAGCTTGGCCATGCCTTTGCGGAAGTATTGTGCGTTGGCGCGAAGTTTTTCCAGCCGCTGCGGTTCTTTCTTAATCAGGTCGATGGCGGCGATGGAGGCGGCGACGATTGGCGGGGCCATGGTGTTGGAAAAGAGGTAGGGGCGGGAGCGCTGGCGCAGCCATTCGATGATTTCCTTGCGCCCCGAGGTGAATCCGCCGGAGGCGCCGCCGAGGGCTTTGCCGAAGGTGCCGGTGATAATATCGACCTTATCCTGCACGCCCCAGTGCTCCGGCGTACCTGCGCCGGTTTTGCCGGTGAAACCGACCGCATGGCTGTCATCAACCATCACCATCGCGTCATATTTTTCGGCCAAGGCGCAAATCGCGGGAAGGTTGGCGAGGGTGCCGTCCATCGAGAACACGCCGTCGGTGGCGATCAATCTGTAACGTGCGCCGGATGTTTGTTTTAACTGCGTTTCGAGGTCGTCCATATTGTTGTTTTTATAGCGGAAACGCTGCGCCTTGCAGAGGCGTATGCCGTCGATGATGCTGGCGTGGTTCAGCTCGTCGCTGATGACGGCGTCCTGTTCGCCAAGCAGCGTCTCGAACAAGCCGCCGTTTGCGTCAAAGCACGAAGTATAAAGGATAGTGTCCTCGGTTTTGAGAAAATCGCTGACTTTCTTTTCCAGTTGCTTGTGCAGGTCCTGCGTGCCGCAGATAAAACGCACCGAAGCAAGACCCAGTCCATATCTGTCCAGCGCTTCATGCGCCGCCTTGATCAGTGCCGGATGATTGGCCAGACCCAGATAATTGTTGGCGCATAGGTTGATGACGCTTTTTGAATCGTTCGCAGACCCGACTTTTATTTCAGCCTGCTGGGGAGAAACGATAATCCGCTCAGACTTGTAAAGGCCCTGTCCTTTGAGCGCATGTGATTCATCGGCCAGATATTTCAGAATGGGCTTTGTCATGTGCTCTTGTGTAGCACATCAGGCGGATAAATGACACGTGGCAAGGCCACGTTTTTCTAAATATTGCTGGTGGTAATCCTCGGCCTTATAAAAAGCGCGGGCGGGGCTTATTTCCGTGACAACGGGAGCTTTGTATTTTCCGGAACTGTTTAGCGCAGCCTTTGAAGTCTCGGCGGCTTCTTTCTGCGCCTCCGTATGGTAGAAAATGGCGGAGCGGTATTGTGTGCCGACATCCGGCCCCTGACGGTTCAGCTGGGTGGGGTTGTGGCTCTTCCAGAAGATATTAAGCAGCTGGTCGTAGCTAACTTCTGCGGGGTCGAATTCAACCTGTACGACTTCGGCATGTCCGGTTTTATCGGTGCAGACGTCTTCATAGGTCGGGCTCTCCATTTTCCCGCCCATATAACCGGCAGCCGTGGTTTTAACGCCTTTTTGTTTGCGGAAGGCGGCTTCCACGCCCCAGAAGCATCCGGCACCGAATGTCGTTTTTTCCATTTAGAATTCCTCCTGTTCCTGATTGCTTTTAAACCCGATGTGTTTTTCTCCGCGCGCTTCGGCCAGTTTTATTTGCTTATGGCGTTCGGCGGCGGCGGCTTTTTTCTCTGCGCTTAGCGTATCATGGCAATGGGGGCAGGTAACACCCTCGGCATATTTCGGGCTCTTTTTATCTGCCGGACTGACGGGCTGGCGGCAGGAGGGGCAGAGCTCATAGGAGCCGATCTCCAGCCCGTGCTTCACCGCCACACGCTGGTCAAAGACAAAACATTCGCCTTCCCAGAGGCTTTTTTCTTCCGGCACTTCCTCCAGATATTTGAGGATGCCGCCTTTGAGATGATAAACTTCCTCGAAACCCAGTTTCTTCATATAGGCCGAGGCTTTTTCACAGCGGATGCCGCCGGTGCAGAACATGGCGACTTTTTTATGTTTCTGGTTATCAAGGTGGCCCTGCACATAGCCCGGAAATTCGCGGAAACTGTCGGTATGCGGGTTGACCGCATTCTTGAAAGTGCCGATGGCCACTTCGTAGTCGTTGCGGGTATCGATGAGAATAGTATCCGGCTCCTGAATAACTTTATTCCATTCGGCAGGCGTGAGGTAAGTGCCGACGATTTCGTTCGGGTTGACTTCTGGAATGCCGATG
>JAHFPI010000162.1 GCA_023266795.1 Rhodospirillales bacterium | reverse complement strand
GTCCCTCCGGCATTTTGATGCAGGTCAGGCCGATCACCATCAGCTCGCTGTGGATGCGGATACCCTGTTCCGCCTCGAATTCCCGCGCGCTGTAGCATGCCGAAGCATCGGAAGCGGCGATACCCGACAAAAACAAAGCCGCCGCCAGAATGAGTGTCCACTTTTTCACATCAGGGCCCTTTTCAAAAGCAGGGGAGAGTATCTATAGAGTTAAAGTTATTTGACAATAAAATCAATGGGGAATGTTATTGCAGTCCCGGCAGTGAAATATTTGCCGTGGGGCAATCCACACATTTGCTGTTTCAATTTACTCTGACTCCTTTGATCCGATTCTTAGGGAGCGCAAACTCCGCAGAATTTTTTTATCTTTCTTCCGGTTTTCTTCGCCATATTCAAAGCCGCTTCTTTGGAAACAAAGGGACCATGCCACTTATCATTTCCGTTACCAGACGTGTCATTTCCGTTACCAGACGTGCCGTGTAGTCCATGACCATTTTGACAATAGCTACATTCTGATTTATGAACCACAGCTTTTTCGTGCGTCCAATTCTCGTAAACCCAAAAACTCATAAAATGCCCTCCTTGATTTTCACTTCCTGTGTTTATACGCGATTCCAGTCATACTTCTTTAAAGACCGAATCTTTGATTCAACACTCTTATAGTCTTCTGTTTCAACAAACCATAAAGAAACTTTACCGCCCTCTTTGGTCACCTGAAGTATTAGCTGATTTAATCGGCAATTTGTTTCTTGTCCACCGACATAACAATTTTTGGGGGATATATTGCCATACCCCATATTATACCTTGCGGACAAGTTAATGCACTCGCCTATATATTTGATGCCTTCACCCAGCAGCAAAGCATACACACCGCAAGTATTATATCCGTTAGGAATTTTAAATTTACAAAAAGACCCGCCGCCATACTTATTTAACTTTACGCTATTTTTATTTCTATAGCGGCTCTGGGGCAGGAACTCGGTAACGGCGCCCTCTGAATTTTTTAAAGGTTCAATGTCGCAGATGTAGTCAAGTGTATAGCCAGCTATCTTTAGCTGATTTTTTCTGTGTCCCTTGAGAGGCGTTGTCGAGATAGGCGCCATAAGTCAGCCCACTTTTTCCGTGGGTGATTTGAGCGCATTCGGATATTGGTAATCCACAAGCCTCTTTTTTACCCGAACCAACTCATCCGGTGTAAAAAGCGGATGCCATTTTGGATTGTCAAAAATCAGCGCCTCTACCGTTAAATCTAATCTTCCTCGTTCACTCAATGCGGAGTAACCAGTCTTAGGGCTTGCGGCGTATATTAATCGGCGAGCAGTTTCACGTCCTCGGTGCTCGTAAAGCATTTTAAGAAACGCAGTGGCGTTATAGCCCGCCTCTTTTTTTGCTCGGTCGTATATACTCATCATCGCCGTATCAAATTCGGCTTCCAATTTTTTTGACACGTTGCCCTCCTTCAAAATATTAGATTTAAAATCACTAAAATAATAATTCCTGCCATCAGCATCACTCCCACCCCTTGAAGAAACGGAAGAATAATATGACGAGATGCCGACACTTCTTCGGAAGGATTTTTTATACCCTTGTCACGCAACGAGCGTCTTCCGCCATTTTTTGTTCTTGACCCAAGAACAAGTTCATCCATTTCAGGAATTTCTGGGAACAAAGCACGTTTGGGTGGTTTATGTTTTTTGCTCACGTTCATTCCTTTTCAATGGTCGCACGTCAAAACAGTAGTGCGCTTTCAAATAGCCCGCTAGTTCAGAAGATGGATTTTTTTCTTAAGCCGTCTGCGAACCTGTCTGCGACTGATTGAAATAAACCGTCAATATTCTGTAAATATATTTATAAAAAACCCTTATTTATCAGTCGTAATTGATACGAAACTTTCGCAGGGGTGATAATTTTGTGGCCGTGTCCAATTAAGCATAACTATTGACTCCCCCCGTTTTTCATGGCAAAAAAGTACAATCTTCAGCGCCATACAAGGAGAAACGAACATGGGCCCGACCAAAGACATTACCGGCATGCTGCCTCCGGAACTGGCGAAACTCCTGCGTGACGATGATGCTGTCCGCGACATGCTCACGATACTGGCGGAAGCCCAGCCGGCGCTCGATGCCGCGCGCAAAAATCCGGCGACGGACAAAAGTCTGCGCGACGCTTTCAATGAAGTCTCCGGTCTGCTGCCGCTGGTCAAAAGCATTGTGGAGAAAAAAGGCAAGGTATCGCTGGGAGACGCGATGCGCCTCGGCAGCCTCGCCATGAACCAGGCGAAATACAAAGCTCTCGGCGAGACACTGACCGACGCTTTCAAGGCAGGCGATCCAGCGATTGTCGGCCTCGCCCAGAGCATGGTCGAGAACAAAAAACTCATTGACGCCGCTAAAAGAGTCGCGCCTAAAGTGCTGCCGCCGCAAGTGCAGCCGCTGGTGCAGGATAAGGCCGTCGCTGCTGATTTCCTCGTCGTGTTGACGGAAGTTGAAAAGGCAGTCGATGCCGCCCGTAAAGATCCGGCCACAGACAAGAGCCTGACCGAAGCCTTTAATGACGTGGCCGCCATCACCGCCATCGTCCACACCTACCTGAACACGGGCAGCGTATCGCCCGACCTGATGATGGAGCTCAGCCTCAACCTCGACAAATACAAGAAAAGCGGCGAGACGCTCTCCGCCGCCTATGACGCGGGCGATGCCACGGTTATCAAGCTTGCCCAGACCATCAAGAAAAACGAGAATGTTCTCGGCGCTCTCAAGCGGGTCGTGCCGAAAACGCACGGTACCCTGTTCCGGCTGGAGCAGGACGCGGACGGGCAGGGCTACGCCGTGGAATTGCTCTCGGGCAACGCCATGAAGTTCCCCCTCGACAAGGCCGACTACGAGGAGATTCGCAGTGCGCTGGCTCCCGCCAAAAACATCCCCAAAACCGACCCACCCAAAGGCCCCAGCGTCTAAAAAGGCCGGAAAAGCCCGCATTTGGCTATAAGTGGCTTAATTACATAAATAATACTGGACAATTAACCAAGAAATATGGTTAATTGACCCACGCGGTACTTTTAGGTTGGTTTGCAGGATAGGGAATGCAATGGGCAAGAAGCTCTTCATCAAAACCTGGGGCTGTCAGATGAATGTCTATGACAGCAAGAAAATGGCCGATGTTCTGGCCCCCCTCGGCTATGCCGCCACCGATGCGCCCGACGATGCCGACCTGATGATCCTCAATACCTGCCACATCCGCGAAAAAGCCACCGAAAAAGTATTCTCCGACCTTGGTCGCCTTCGCTAGCACAAGGAAGCCGGCGCCGCAAAAGGCCGCAAGGCGCTGATCGCCGTCGCCGGCTGCGTGGCGCAGGCGGAAGGCGATGTCATCCTGCAACGCGCCAAATACGTCGATATGGTGTTCGGCCCGCAGACCTACCACCTGCTGCCGGAAATGATTTTGAAAGCGAACGGTAACGAGCGCGTCGTCAACACCGATTTCCCCGCTGAATCGAAATTCGACCATCTTCCCGGCGAGTCCATCGCGCAGGGGCCGTCGGCTTTCCTGTCCGTGCAGGAAGGCTGCGACAAGTTCTGCACCTTCTGCGTCGTGCCCTATACGCGCGGCGCGGAATTCTCCCGCCCGCCGCAGCAGGTCATGGACGAGGCGAAACGCCTTGTCGGTCAGGGCGCCAAAGAAATCACTTTGCTGGGCCAGAATGTCAATGCATACCACGGCGGGACGTATGATCTCGCGCGGCTCATCGCCGAACTCGCCGAGCTGAAAGGCCTCGAGCGCATCCGCTACATGACCTCGCATCCCAAAGACATGAACGACGACCTGATCGCAGCGCACCGCGACATTCCCAAGCTGATGCCTTTCATGCACCTGCCCGTGCAGAGCGGCTCTGACCGCGTGCTGGAGCTGATGAACCGCAAGCATACGGCGGCGGAATACCTCGACATTATCGTCCGCATGAAAGCGGCGCGGCCCGACCTTGCTTTCAGCTCCGATTTTATCGTCGGCTTCCCCGGCGAGACCGATGCCGACCATCAGGCGACGCTGGCGCTCGTAAAGCAGGTCGGCTTTGCCTCCTGCTATTCCTTCAAATACAGCCCGCGCCCCGGCACGCCCGGCGCCGTCATGGGTGGCGTCGTACCCGCAGCCGTCAGCGATGCGCGCCTGCAGGAATTGCAAGCGCTGCTGTTTGCGCAGCAACAGGCCTATAACAAATCCGCCATCGGCAAAACCCTTCCCGTCCTGCTCGACCGCAAGGGCCAGAAGCCGGGGCAGTTGCTCGGCAAAACCCCTTACATGCAATCCGTCTACGTGGATGCGCCGGAAAATCTTTTTGGACAGATTGTCGATGTCCAGATCGCGCGCGCCTTCCA
>JAHFPI010000161.1:1631-4394 GCA_023266795.1 Rhodospirillales bacterium | reverse complement strand
TTCAGGCCATTTCTCCCGCACCATCATCATCAGGCCGGGGTCGGCCATAATCAGGGCATCCGGCTTCATTGCGATCACCGGCTCCATATCCGCCATGAACGTCTTGACTTTGGGATTGTGTGGGAAAAGATTGACCGCGACAAAAAACTGTTTGCCCTGTGCGTGCGCTTCCTCGATGCCCAGCGCCAGATTTTCTTTCTTGAAGGAATTGTTCCGCACCCGCAGGCTGTAGCGCGGCTGACCGGCATAAACCGCATCCGCGCCATAGGCAAAAGCATGACGCATGGCCTTTAATGAACCTGCGGGAGCCAGCAATTCGGGCTTCTTCCGCATCGTTACATCTTGACGGAAAACGACTTGCCGCAGCCGCAGCCGGAGGCCGCATTGGGGTTTTTGATTTTGAAGGCGGAGCCCATCAGGGTTTGCTCGTAGTCGACGATGGCGTTTTGCAGGAGGGGCAGGGAGGACTCGTCCGTCACCACCACCGAACCGTTTTTCTCTATCGTCACGTCATCGGCGTTTATTTTATCATCAAAATCAAGTTCATATTTAAAACCGGAGCACCCGCCGCCCAGAACCGTCACCCGCAGCATGAGCTTCGGATTGGCTTCTTTATCGCGCATGTACGCAATGCGTTTGGCAGCGCTGTCGGACATTGTCATATTCTCAGATGGGGTCATGGTAATTTTTCCTTTATGTAAGTTCAATAATATGGTTTAAAATCCTTGTAAATCAAGAATATTCGAGGGGTTCGTATGGCTGGACGCGTTAAACTGAAACAGGCAAAAATTTTAAAGCCTAACAAGCTGAAATCTATACCTAAAATAACTACTCCGGTTAAAAAGGACGTACTGGCGGATTTTATCGCGCCTGACGGATTGGCTGTTTACGCATCGCGTCCGGCAGAGAGCAGAGGACGCCTTTATCCGGAAGTGCCGAGTAAAACCCGTGGCGATTTCGAGCGTGACCGCGACCGGATCATCCACTCCAAGGCTTTTCGCCGCCTGAAATTCAAGACGCAGGTATTCGTTTATCACGAGGGCGATCATTACCGCACACGCCTGTCGCACAGCATCGAGGTGGCACAGGTCGCCCGTTCGCTGGCGCGCCTGCTGAAAGCCGACGAGGATCTGGCGGAGACCTGCGCGCTGGCGCATGATCTCGGTCATACACCGTTCGCCCATGTGGGGGAGGACGCGCTGAAAGAATGCATGGCGTCTTACGGCGGTTTTGATCACAACGACCAGACGCTCCGCGTGGTGACGCTGCTGGAGAAAAAATATCCGCATTTCGACGGACTCAATCTTTCATGGGAAAGCCTTGAAGGGCTGGTCAAGCACAACGGGCCTGTCATCAAAAAAGGCAAGAAGCCCAAACTGGAAATCACCCTCAACACGCTCAAGGACGAGATGGATTTGCTGCTCGGCACCTATGCTTCCATCGAGGCGCAGATCGCGGGGCTGGCCGACGACATCGCCTACAACAGCCATGATCTCGACGACGGCTTGTCAGCGGGGCTCTTTACGCTGAAAGACATGCAGGAAGTTGACTGGGTGAATGCCATCATCTCCCGCAAACGCAAGGAATATCCCGGCCTCGATGAAAAACTGCTGGAGCAGGAAGTCGTGCGCGATGTGATGGGAACTTACATTCTCGATGTGCTGGAGGAGAGCAAGCACCGGATTGGCCTGCTGAAGCCGAAGTCCTCCGATGCCATCCGTTACGCGAACGGCATGACCATCGGCATGTCAGATGCCATGAAAAAGCGCGACAGGGCGCTGCGGGATTTTCTCTGGGCGAATTTTTACCGTCATCACCAGATCAGCCGCGTGCGCATGAAATCCTTCCGGATCGTGCAGGATTTGTTCGGCGCCTTCCCTGAGCACCGCCGCTGCCTGCCGCTTGAATGGCTGAAACAGGTGGAGAGCACGCCGCAGGGCTGGGATCCCAAAGTTTGGCATGCGCGTACCGTGGCGGATTATATCGCCAGCATGACGGACAGGCTGGCTATTCTGGAGCACAAGGATTTGTTCGACGCTTATCAGGTTATTCGATGAATATTTTTAGCCGTTATCAGGAAGAGATCGTCCGGCTGCTGGAAGCGATGGTTGCGGCGGGGGAATTGCCTGCCGGTCTCGGCCTGTCGCGCGTCAAGGTCGAGCCGCCACGCGAGGCCGCGCACGGCGATATGGCGACCAACGCGGCGATGGTGCTGGCCAAGCCCGCCGGAAAAAATCCGCGTCAGTTGGGCGAGGCGGTGGCGGCGCGCCTGAAAAAATTATCGGGCGTGACCGAGGCAACTGTGGCCGGTCCGGGCTTCGTGAATTTCCGCCTTGCCGGCAAAGAGTGGACGGAAATCATCAGGGAGATACTCGCTTCCGGCGTCCGCTACGGCGACAGCAAAATGGGCAAGGGCGAAAAGGTCAATATCGAATATGTTTCCGCCAACCCGACCGGCCCGATGCACGCCGGACACGTCCGGGGCGCAGTGATCGGCGATACGCTGGCCAGCCTGCTGGAGAAAGCGGGGTACGATGTCACCCGCGAATATTACTTCAACGATGCCGGAACGCAGGTGGATGTGCTGGCACGCAGCGCCTTTCTCCGTTACCGCGAGGCGCTTGGTGAAGACATCGGCGCTATCCCCGAAGGGCTTTACCCCGGCGAATACCTGAAGGACGTGGGGCAGGCGCTTGCAGCACGGGATGGCAAAAAGTGGCTGCGGTTGCAAGAAAGCGAATGGCTGTCGCCGCTGCGTGACTT
>JAHFPI010000161.1:0-1621 GCA_023266795.1 Rhodospirillales bacterium | reverse complement strand
CTCGCCCTGATCGGCATAACGCATGAGGTCTTTTCAAACGAACGCGAGATCGTTGAAGGCGGAACGCTCGACGAAGTTTTCAAGATATTGAAGGGTATGGACCTGATCTATCAGGGCACGTTGCCGCCGCCGAAGGGCAAGGAGATGGAGGATTGGGAGCCGGCGGAGCTGACGCTGTTCCGCTCGACCAAATTCGGCGACTCCTCCGACCGCCCCCTGAAAAAACGCGACGGCACCTGGGCCTATATCATGCCGGATATCGCCTATCACTACGACAAGATACGGCGCGGCTATAAATGGATGATTAACGTGCTGGGCAAGGATCACGGCAATTATCTGGACAAGATGCGCCCTGCGGTCACGGCGCTCAGTAACGGCACGGCCAGAGTCGATGTTATGTTCTGCGCCATGGTCAAAGTATTGAAGAATGGCGTGCCGGTTAAACTGTCCAAGCGCTCCGGCAATATCATCACATTGCGCGAGATGGTGGAGGAAGTCGGGGCAGGGGCTGTGCGTTTCTTCATGCTGTCGCGCACGCCGGATACCGAACTGGAGTTCGATTTCGTCAAGGTGGTCGAGCAGTCCAAGGACAATCCCGTATTCTATGTGCAGTACGCCCATGCCCGCTGCTGTTCCGTTCTCCGCAACGCAAAAGCGATGTGGCCGGAAGCGGACTTGTCTGCCGAAGCCTTGGCGAAGGCAGATGTGCAGCGACTCAACAGCGAAGAGGAATTGAAGCTGGTGCGCCTGATGGCGGGGTGGCCGAGGCATGTTGAATCGGCGGCGGAGGCGCATGAATCGCACCGCGTCGCGATCTACCTGCACGATCTGGCCTCCGAATTTCACGGTTTCTGGAACAAGGGGCGGGATGACTCGACCCTGCGTTTTTTGATCGAACAGGATAAGGAACTCAGTTTGGCGAGGCTTGCGCTTGTCAAGGCGGTGGCGACTGTCATTGCCTCGGGTCTTGCCGTGATGGGCGTTACGCCGTTGGAGGAGCTGCATGGATAACAAAGAAGACGAGAATCTCGGATCATTTTATATGGGGCGCACGCACACGCCGCCGTCGCCCAGAAGGCAGCTGCCGACGGGGCTGCTGACCGCTCTTGCCCTGTTCGTGCTGGCGGGCATTATCTGGTACGCCTATCCGCGCGGCGCGGAAAAATATGCCGACATGGATGTGCCGGTGGTGAAAGCGGATACGGCGCCGATCAAGGAACAGCCGACGGAACCGGGCGGGATGGAAGTCCCCCATCAGGACAGCACGGTTTTTGAGCCGCTGGAGAAAAAATCAGCCGACCAGATTGAAAATATCAACCCCATGCCGGAAGAACCAATGGATAAGGGGCAGGCGATCAAGGCCGTGGGGGTTGAAACGCCGTCTTCGAAAATGGCGCCGAAGCTGAATCTTGATCTGCAGATGAAGGATACGGGGAATGGCGTCGAGAAAGTCGTGCCAGAAGCTGTGGAAGTGAAACCTGCCGTTGTCGCACCCCCGAAAAACGAGGTGAAGACGGCGGCGCCTGCGAAAGTAGAGCCCGCAAAAGCTGAGCCGTTAAAGGCAGCCGGTCAACCTGCACTGGCAGTCTCCGGCGGGACTTTCAAGGTGCAGCTCGGTGCT
>JAHFPI010000160.1 GCA_023266795.1 Rhodospirillales bacterium | reverse complement strand
CCATCTTTAAATAGCCCGCCGTTACCACCAATGCCTTTGCGGCGGCATTGGCCCCCGCCGCAAGTAATTGCGCAGCAGCTTTTTATAGCGGGTTTTCGAGGATTTTAAAGGATTGTGCTTCAGCTTGATCAGGTATTTTTCCGCCTTCCAGACGTTCCTTTTGCTTTCCCGCCAGTCGGCCTGGCAGTCATCCAGATGAGCCACCTGATACGCCGTGATTTTTCCTGACTTGTCGACGTAGGGATCATAGTAACTCCACGCAAGATCCCGCAACGACCGATAGCGCGACGGCCGCCCGTGAAGGCCCTCATCCCGCGATAGCGCGATGGCGCCCCAGCGATTTCCTTCCTTGAAGACGTAAATCACGTGATCGAGATTGTCCTTGCTTTCAAGGCTCATGACCAGCGGAGGATAGCCGTGATACTCAAGAATGGCCGCAGCGACGAAAGCGGCCTCGAAGCAATGCAGCCGTCCCCGGCGCAGGGATTTTTCGGCCGAAGATAGTGTTTCGCCTTTTTTCTCGCGATTATAAGGCAGGCGGCGCAAGTATTTCTGAACTTGCCGGGGGGTCTTCAGTTTTTTTGCGAGCTTCCGCGTTATTTTCATCTTCATTCGACAAATTATCCCGTGTTATCCAACTTAATCAACCAGAGTTTTTAAATGCAAAAAAACGAACATGTGGGATGGGAGGGGGTAACTCCACTTTCTCAGGCATAGGCGAGACAATATTATAAGCTATTGATATATAAATATAATTATACTAAAAACGCCAAACATGTTTATTATGTAATAAGATTATTGACAGAATCAATTATTCATAATATAAAAATAAACACTCGGTCGCTGCTGACTAATATGAGCAGACCATATTGTACAACATTAAAAGAAGGATTTTACTTATGCGTCATTCAATCAAAAGCCATTTTAACCGTAAAGCCGCCTGCGCCCTCCTTTTAGGAGCGGTGGCTCTGGGCAGCTTAGCCGGGTGCAACAGTGCTGATGTAGCCTCCCAAAACCTATCTCAGGCGGCTGATAATTTTCGGATCAATCGCCAGATTGACTTCGTTAATACCATCGACGGCAAAGATCTGCTGACCATAACAGGTCTGTGCAGCCTGGGTAACGCCGATAAAGCCGGAGAGCTTACGGTGACCTGTAAAACCGGCGTGGATGAGAAAGGCAACGGCGTGTATATAAAGGACTTCCTTGGCCTGTCCCCCACCGTAACATACGTTGTTCAACAATTAGGTAGCGCGGAGGTAAGCACGGCTCAATACACTGTAACGTGGAACCCGGGAGTTCTCGTTCCTAACTTTAACAGCGCCGGCGGAGCTCCGCTGACCCCGTCTCCGGCACCGTCGTCAAGTGCGACGCCTTCGTCTCAGCCGAGCACGGCGGCTCCGTCTCCATTAATCAAAATCGTGCCCGTGCCTGTGACACCATAAGATTAGGTAGTTTATCGTCTAACTGTTTAGCCCCGTGTCCTTTCAGGCCACGGGGCTAAATAATTTAAGATCGAATAAGCTGGCCCCGCCGCCAGAAGCCCTTCTGCAGAGCAACCAGTCCCACTACGCTCCTGCAAAGCTTCGAGGGACACCCTTCGACATATAAAAATTAACGGCGAAGGGTGGTGGTGGAGGCAGTGTTGGGCAAAAGCTCTCGGCTATTGCGTGAACCTGTCAATGATGATTTCCGCCAGCTGTGTGCAGGAACGCCGGTATTTCAATTCCAGCCATATCTTTAGCGCAGTCAGCACCAGCAGCGCCGCCATTTGGCTGCGAACAATGAGCTGTATGAATTCGATGCTGCCATGGACAAAAAGAACGACAAGAAAGCGTAGAACAGAATCCAGAAACAGGCCACCCTGCGTGTATTTTTTATACCCGTCACCCGCGATGAAATCGCGCCGGTACGCCTGATACTGAGGTATGAGAGACCATCCCACCATGAGAAGAAATAAAAATATTGTCACATTTGGATTACCGATTTTGGTATCTATGGTTTCAAGACCGCCTATGATGGGAAAAAGAGACCAGACAATCATTCCCCCCACCTGAGAATTCTCCTGCCTCACAAGCTTTTTTTTCACAAGAATGCGCGCTTTCTGCACATTGACAATAGTCGTGGCGACAAGATCGATAATATAGAGCGCCATGATATTGTCGAATGTCCAGTGCAGGAAGATGATCCCGAACAGTAAAATAACATTCGGCCCTATCAGAGCCAGAGTTTCTATGTTTTTTTGCATGGGCCGTTTGAAAAAAGAATGCATGAGAAGTATATTCGCCGTTGTCTCAGGAATCACGAAAAACTGACAAAAAGTGGTGGAGGGGGAAGGATTTGAACCTTCGAACTCATAAGATGGCAGATTTACAGTCTGCTGCCATTGACCACTCGGCCACCCCTCCACAAGAAATAACTATCTTTCAATGCAGAATTAGGGTAAATTGCCCCGAACTGTCAATGAAAGAATAGAACGTATGTCACAAAAAGAAAGAGATTTCCAGTCCAAACCGAGAAGCGGTGGGCAAAAGTTCGGCGGACGCAGCGAAGGCCGCCCGGCGTATAAAGGCAAACCCCGCAGCCGTCCCGAGGGACGCAGTTTTGGCGAAAGATCTGAAGGGGATAGAGGGCCGCGCCCTGAACGCTCTCCTGACCGTTCTTCTGCGCGTCCTTTCGACCGTGACGCCCGCCCGCCACGCCGCGACAGGGATGGCGCGACAGGCGGCAATCCCTATAAAAAACGTGAGTTCGGCGGCAGCGGCGAAGGCCGCAGAGACTTTAAATCCGAGGGTCGCAGGGACTTCAAACCCGCAGGACGCCCGGAAGGCCGTAAAGACTTCGGCGATCGCGGCCCGCGCCCTCCCCGTGACCGCGATTTCGGCGACAAACCTTATAAAAAGCGCGAATTCGGCGGTGCCGCCGGCGGCGAAGGCCGCAGGGATTTTAAAGCCGAAGGCCGCAGAGACTTTAAATCCGAAGGCCGTAGAGACTTTAAACCCGAAGGTCGCAAGGACTTTGGCGACCGCCCACCCCGCCGCGACTTCGGCGATAAACCTTATAAAAAACGTGAATTCGGCGACCGCGACGGTTTCAAACCCGAAGGGCGCAGGGATTTCAAGTCTGATGGCCGGAAAAGCTTCGGCGACAAGAAGCCCTTTAAACGCAATGACCGCCCGCAGAAAAGCTACGAGCGCTATGACGAACGCCCCGCTCAAAAGGATTTCGCTCCGGATGCGCGGCAAAAATTAAAATCTGACCGCCCTTCCTACGGCGCGCCCTCGTCGGCCTATCTCTACGGCGTCCATGCCGTGACGCAGGCTTTGCTGAACCCGAAACGGATTCACCAGCGCCTGCTCTGCACCAAAAAGGGCTATGAGTCCCTGCAGGAAACATGGCAGGAAGCGCTGGACAACAGCATTGCCCTGCCCGACGTCACCTACGTGGAAAAAGAAGATATTGAACGCCTGCTGCCCCGCGACGCCGTGCATCAGGACGTCCTGCTGGACTGCCAGCCTCTGGAAGAAATATTCCTCGTTGATCTTCTGGTCAACGTGCCGGAGAACGCCCGTATTCTGGTGCTGGATCAGGTAACGGATCCGCATAACGTCGGCGCAATCCTGCGCTCAGCCGCCGCCTTTGGCGCGCTCGCCGTTGTGATGCAGAAAATCCACGCGCCGGAAATCACCGGCACGCTGGCAAAATCGGCCTCGGGAGCCGTGGAACACGTGCCGCTGATTCGCGAAGTGAACCTGAGCCGCTCGCTGGAACAGCTGAAGGAAGCCGGATTCTTCTGCATCGGCCTCGATGAAGAGGGTAAACAACCTTTAGCCAAATTGAAGCTAACGGGAAAAACCGCGCTGGTACTGGGCGCCGAGGGGGCCGGTCTCCGCCGCCTTGTCGCTGAAAACTGCGACGAACTCGTCAAACTGCCCACGCAGGGGCCGATTGCCAGCCTGAACGTCTCGAATGCGGCAGCCGTGGCTTTATATGAGCTGATCCGGGAAGCCTGAAATCATCTAAAATTTTTAGTGAATACGCCTGAATTCACCGGCATTTTTAGCTATTTATTCAGCATGTCACGCTACAATGAATCTGTATCCACAAATGGAGCAGAGAGATAGCCATGACAGCCGGACAGAAAATACTCGCGTGTGCAGGCATGCCCTTGCTGAAATCATCCATCATCAGCGCCATCATATTGGCGCCTGCGCTGATTGCTGCGATCTATCTGGTGGAAAATCAGGGGCCGATACATGCCCCCTATCTGGTGGCCTGCGTTATCCTGCTGCTGGCGGCGCTCGACTTTGCGCTGGTTATAATCATCGAGCCTTACCGCAGTAAATTCTCGAAACTCACGCTTCCCGCCTTTATCGGCGCAATGGCCATCGTCCTGC
>JAHFPI010000159.1 GCA_023266795.1 Rhodospirillales bacterium | reverse complement strand
TGATTAATACCATTTGCTGTGATCGTTCTCATGACTTTACTCCTTTCATTCCATTAACAATGAGATTGTCGATGACAACCCAGTGCCGCTAAAGATGATCGATCTCCTCCTTACTACATTTTATCAAAACAGATGATTTTTTTGAACTACAGGAAAATAAATTCCTGATTTTTCTATATTTTTTATAGACACGGCGGAAACAGATTTTTCAGGCGAATCGGCGGCCGTGATTAAGAAAATATTAACCGCCCCCGCAGCCGCCACAGCAACCACCCGAACCGCAGCCGCCGCCTTTTTCTTCTTCTTCATCATCCATGGCGTAGGCGTCCAGCACCAGTACGTCGTGTTTTTTGTGCACGGCGGCCAGTGCCTGTTCTTCAGCAGATTTTTCTCCGGAAAAAAAACTTTTTAAAAATCCGATCATGCCGCCAGACTTTCTTCCGCTTTGGTATAGGCCAGCTTGAGATCATGTGCGACTTCGGGCTGGGTGATTTTGCCTTTGCAGACGGTCAGGCCGTTGCGCAGATGCTTGTTGTCGGAGAGCGCCTTGACCCATCCCTTGTCGGCGATTTCGAGTCCATAGGGCAGGACGGCGTTGTTCAGCGCATAGGCCGACGTGCGCGGCACGGCGCCGGGCATGTTGGCGACGCAATAATGCACCACGTTCTCGACGACGAAGGTCGGGTTGTCGTGGGTCGTCGGCTTGGAGGTTTCCGCGCAGCCGCCCTGATCGATGGCGATGTCGACGATCACAGATTTCGGGCGCATCTGTTTCAGCAGGTCCTTGGTAATCAGTTTCGGGGCCAGCGCGCCGGGCACCAGCACCGCGCCGATCACCAGATCCGCGCCGGACACATATTCCTCGACGGAGTCGTGCGTCGAATAAATGATGTTGGCCTTCGTGCCGAATAAATCCTCCAGATAACGGATGCGGTCGAGCGATTTTTCAAGGATGGTGACGCGCGCTTCGAGACCGACGGCCATTTTCGCCGCGTGGGTTCCGGCCACGCCGCCGCCGAGGATAACGACTTCCGCCGCCTTCACGCCCGGCACGCCGCCGATCAGGATGCCCGAGCCGCCGTTCGGCGCCTGCAGGTGATACGCGCCGACATGCACGCCCATGCGTCCCGCCACTTCGCTCATCGGCGCCAGCAGCGGCAGGCCGCCTTTGTCGCTGGTGACGGTTTCATAGGCAATCGCCACCGCGCCGCTGTCGATCAGGCCTTTGGCCTGCGCCGCGTCCGCCGCGAGATGCAGATACGTAAAAATAATCTGGCCCTTGCGCAGCATCTTGCATTCGACCGCCTGCGGTTCCTTGACCTTGACGATCATGTCGGCTTTATCAAAAACATCCTTGGCCGTCGCGACGATTTTGCCGCCGGCTTTCGTATAATCCTCGTCTCCCGCCTGAATGCCCGCGCCTGCGCCGGTCTCGACGATCACCTGATGGCCGTGACGCACATATTCGCGCACGGATGTGGGGGTCAGCCCGACCCGGAATTCCTTGGTTTTAATTTCTTTTGGTACGCCGATCAGCATTGCTTTTTCTCCTCCGGAGTTCGATACTCGCTGCACGCAAACAACTTATGGCCGACATACTATATCGACCTCAACACCAATTCAAGGGTTATAATATGTTAAAAAAAGTCATTCAGGAATCCGCTAACGGCTCCTCCCAACAGGCGATCGAGCATGAGTCCCACTATGTGGCGAAGAACTATAAACCCCTGCCAGTATTGCTTACACGCGCCGAGGGCGTCTACGCCTGGGATATGGAGGGCAAGAGGTATCTGGACATGATGAGTGCTTATTCCGCCGTCAGTCTCGGCCACTCCCATCCGCGAATCATCAAGGTGCTGACCGAGCAGGCGAAGACCCTCGCCATGACGTCGCGCGCCTATCACAGCAATACGCTGGGCCCTTTCATGGAAAAACTCTGCAAGGTGACGGGGCTGGACCTCGCGCTGCCGATGAACACCGGCGCGGAAGCGGTCGAGACCGCCGTCAAGGCCGCCCGCCAGTGGGGCTACATGGTCAAAAAGATTCCGCAGGATCAGGCGGAGATTATCGTCGCCAGCGGCAACTTCCACGGCCGCACCACCACCATCATCAGCTTCTCCACCGAAGCCGACTACCGCAAGAACTTCGGCCCGTTCACGCCCGGTTTCAAAGCCGTGCCGTTCAACGACATCAAGGCCATCGCCGCCGCGATCACGCCCAACACCTGCGCCGTGCTGATGGAGCCGATACAGGGCGAAGCGGGAATCAAGGTTCCCTCGAAAGGATTCCTCAGCGACCTGCGCAAACTCTGCACCGATAAAAACGTGCTGCTCATCATGGACGAAGTGCAGTCCGGCCTCGGGCGCACCGGAAAAATGTTTGCCTTCCAGCATGAAAATATCATGCCCGACCTGCTGATCCTCGGCAAAGCGCTGGGCGGCGGCATCCTTCCGGTATCCGCCGTGGTCGGCACCAAAGCCGTGATGGGATTATTCGTGCCGGGATCACACGGCTCGACTTTCGGCGGCAACCCGCTGGCCTGCGCCGTCGGGCTCGAGGCGCTGAATGTGCTGGAGGAAGAAGGCATGGTGGAGAACTCCGCCATCCTCGGCGATTACATGCTCACGCAATTACGCGGCATCAACAGCCCGCTGATCCGTGAAGTGCGCGGCCGTGGCCTGTGGATCGGCGTCGATTTCGAACCGAAAAAAGTTTCCGCCCGCACCGTCTGCGAAAAAATGATGGCCAAAGGCATCCTCTCCAAGGAAACCCACGAAACCGTCGTCCGCTTCGCCCCCCCGCTCACGATCACCAAAGAACAAATCGACGGCGCGATTGCGACGTTCAAGGAGATTCTGCGGGAGTTGGAGGCGGGATAAACTAGCCTAACATATTGAAATAATTATAATTTTATATAATAAATTTACATTCCATAATGTTTATGTTACGCTAATCCGTAACAAAACGGCGACTATTAAAAATTTTAAAACAAAAAGGAATTTAGAAAATGGAAAAATTAACCAATGAAGAAAAAGCAGAGCTGGCAAAAGCGGGCATTGCAGGATCAGCCGTGCAGACTGAAAGAACGCTGCTAAAAATGGAAATGTTCATGCCGCGTTACAAGCAGTCTTACGGTCTCCCCTTGGACGAGCAGGATAAGGCAACTATGAAGAAATATCATTTTATACCTGAGACAATCGCTGTATCTGTTCTCACGCTCTGTTTCAATGCGGTTATTAACGGGATAAAAGAAGGACGCGTGCTTGCCCAATTTGATTCAGCGCATGCAGCAGAATTGCAACAGACAGAAGCAACCCTGAAAAGACTGGATGCTAAAATTTTTGGTTAGAATTAAAACGCCGACATGCCAAGCGCCCTAATGACTCTTCTTATTAATCATCGCTCTTAACCGGCGTTCGAAGTCTTCGGGGTCGCCGTGGTTTTTGAGGAAGAGCTGGAAGGCGGCGAGCGCGGCCTTCTTGTCATAAGCCACAGTTCCGGGGGGTAAGCGCGGGGCGGGTTTGGGTTTCCGGAGGCTTTTGGCGAGTTTTTCCAGTTCTTTCACACCCTCCGGCCCCAACCGTTCGCGGCCGAGTTTGATTTGCTTTTGCAGCTCTTCGATCGCTTTTTTCTTCTTGTCCATCTGCCTAATTATATCAAGGGGTTAGAAAAAGAAAAGGGGAAGATAGTAAACCGCGAATAGACGCGAATGAACACGAATTATTCTCTTGGCTGTCATTCCGGGCGTATGCGAGAAATTTTGACAGATTGCCGGATAAGGAGATCCCTCGTCGCTACGTTCTGTCGGGATTACAATGGTAGAAAATTCGCGTTCATTCGCGTCTATTCGCGGTTTCTCCCCTCCCTTTAACAAGAAAAGCTTGAAATCTGCGGCAAAACACCCAATCTTGTCGCATGTGGATGACACTTTATAAAACGCTGATGAAAAACGCGACACCGGCGCTGGAGATTTACCTGAATCGCCGCCTGAAACGGGGCAAGGAAGACCCGCAGCGGTCGGCGGAGCGGCGCGGACGCCCGTCGAAAAAACGCGGGCGGGAGCCGCTGGTCTGGTTTCATGCCGCCAGCGTCGGGGAATCCCAGTCCCTGCTGGTGCTGGTGCAGCGGCTGCTCGCCGATTACCCCGATATCCGGATTATGGTGACGACCGGCACGGTCACCTCGGCAAAGCTGATGGCCGAGCGCCTGCCCGCCGGCGCGTTTCATCAATACATGCCCGTCGATCATCCCGTCTGGACGGAAAGTTTTCTCGATCACTGGCATCCTGATCTGGTGGTCTGGTCGGAATCCGAATTCTGGCCGAATATGCTGCAGGGCATCCGCCGCCGCGCCCTCCCCGCCATCCTGCTCAATGCCCGCATGTCCGAAAAATCGTTCCGCAGCTGGCGGCTGGCGCGGGTGATGATCCGCGATATTCTCAAAACCTTCCGGCTGTGCCTCG
>JAHFPI010000158.1 GCA_023266795.1 Rhodospirillales bacterium | reverse complement strand
CCCTTTCCAGCCCGCGCGTAACGGTCATGAATAACCAGCCGGCTGTTGTGAACGTGGCGGAAAATAAAGTTTATTTCGCCATAAAGGCGACTGTCACGCCTGCCACCACCACCGCCGGCACCTCCGTCGCCTTCGACACGACGCAGAAGTCTGTGCCGGAGGGTGTGTTAATGAATGTCGTGCCGACGGCCAACGAGGATACCGGTGAAGTCATTCTGGCTGTGCGCCCGACGGTCAGCCATCAGGTCGGGAGCGTTGACGATCCCGGCGTCCAGTTGAACTGCCCGACATGTCCGGCGCACCTGAGCGTGGTGCCTGAAATGCAGGTGCAGGAAATCGACTCTATCGTCAAGATGCAGTCCGGCCAGACACTGGTCATGGGCGGGCTGATGAAGGACAGCAATAACGCCGGTCATTCGGGCGTTCCGGTTCTGGGCGATATCCCGTATGTCGGCGCCATGTTCCGCGATCACGATGACAGTATCGTGAAAAGCGAGCTAGTCATTTTCCTGCGGGCCACGATCGTGCCGGGCTCGAATGTGGACGATGTGGACCGCAAGCTCTACAAGCAATTCAGCAACGATCGGCGCCCGTCGCAGCTCTAATATAAAGGTGTCCGGATGATCTCGAAATCTCTGGTCAAATATGTGCTGACCGCAGCTTTGCGCGACAAGCTGATGATCACCCTTGCGCTGATGATAGCGATGGGCGCGGCGGTGGCGGTGTTCATGGGTTCCGCCAGCGTCACTGAAGGCGACAGCTTTGCGCTTGTGTTCGGCGCCGGTGGGCTGAGGTTTCTGGGCGTGACGGGGCTGGTGCTGTTCTGCTGTTTTTATATCCGCCGCTCTTTCGAGAACAAGGAAGTCGAATTCCTGCTCTCCCGTCCGATTTCGCGGCTGTCCTTCCTGCTCAGCCACGCGGCGGCATTTTCGGTGCTGGCTTTTTGCGTGGCGCTGGCGATCACGCTGACGGTCGCGGTGATCGGCAGACCTGACCTGACCGGCCTGACCGTATGGGGCGCGAGCCTTGCCGCCGAGTTTGCGGTGATGGGCGTCGCGGCGCTGTTTTTTTCGATGGTTCTGTCGAGCGCTGCGGGTTCGGCGCTGGCGACATTGGGGCTTTATGCCCTAGGCCGGATGGTCGGCGCCGTGCTGGGCCTTCTCGATCGTGCGCCTGAAAACGGGTTCTTCGCCGTGCTGGGCAGCATGATGAAACTGATCTCGATTGGCGTACCCCGGCTGGACATGATGGGGCAGACGACATGGCTGGTCTACGGCGTGGCGGGGGCGGGGAACGTGAAGTTCCTGCCCGATGCCAGCGCCTACGCGCACTGGATGGCGGAGCATCTGGGGCTGGCGGGATTTATCGGCCTGCAGGGAATAATTTTTACGGCGCTGCTGCTGGCGGCGGCGGCACATGATTTCATGCGGCGGCAGTTTTAATGGCGACCCGCCTGATAAAGACGCAGGAAAAACTTCAGCGGATCAAAATAGCTCTGGGGCTTGCGCTCGGCCTGAACCTGCTGTTCTGGGGGATGAGCAGCGGCATTTATGCGCGCTGGGAAGGCGTGCCGCCGGTGCCGACGAGGCGCGGCGCCATCATGCTGACGCTGGGGGACGCGGAGTTCGCCTATCGTTCGCTGGCGCTGGCGCTGCAGAATCTGGGCGACGTCGGGCGGGACGTGACGCCGCTCAAGGACTATGATTACCGGCGGCTCGGCCAGTGGTTTTATCTCCTGCATTCCCTCGATCCACTGTCCGATCATGTGCCGTTTATCGCAGCTTATTATTTCGGCAGCACGAAAGTCCCCAAGGATTCAGCGGTGGTCGTCGATTATCTGCGTACTGCGGGGGTGGTGCCGGGGGGCGAGAAATGGCGCTGGCTGGCGGAGGCGGCTTATCTGGCGCAGCACCGGATGTACAATCTCCAACTGGCGCTGGAGATTGCCTACCAGCTGGCCAAACTGCCGGACAACAGCGACCTGCCGCAATGGGCGCGGCAGATGCCCGCCTTCGTCCTGAAGAATCGCGGCGACAAGGAAGCGGCGCGGCAGATGATGGAGAATATGCTGGTGACCGATAAAAACGCTCATCCGCAGGAAATCAGTTTTATGAAGCTATTCCTGATTGAAGATCTCGGCGTCGATCCGCAGGAAGTCGACAGGATGATGCGGATGCGCGCGGAGGGGCATTAAATCATGTCCCTGATTTTTACCAGCACCTTTAGCCTGATCGAATGGCTGGCCCTGACGGGGCTGGCGCAGAGCGTGTTGATTTTGGTCTATATCGTTTTCCGGGTCAGGAACTGGCGGCAGGCGTCGCTGGCGCTGGCGTATTTTCTGGCGCTGGGGCTGGCTTTCGGGCTGCAGTTCTCCATGCGGCTGGAAGACTACGAATATCCGATCCGGCTGATGCTGTGGTTAAGCCGGCTGCTGGGGCCGCCGCTGTGCTATCTGCTGGTGCTGCAGGTGGCGAAAAGCGGCGCGTTGCCGGAGCGGCGGCAATTCTGGGTGCTGGCGCTGGTGCCGGCAGTCCTGCTGGCCGGTCTAGCGGTGCGGAATTTCGCGCATGTCTGCGACGGCCCTGACCTGCTGTGTCAGGGGTTGTTTTCATGGCTCTACTGGCTGGGGTCTCTCTCCGGCAGTATCGCCATGCTGGCGCTCTGGGGCCAGAAGAATTTGTTCACCGCGCTGCGCAAGGCGAAGGGCGGGCGGGAAAGGTACTGGCTGGTGATGGTGCTGATCGCGGCCAACGTGGGGGCGGTCGCCATCAATTCCCTGCGCTCGACCGGCAGCCTGACGCGGGAAGACGCGGATGCGCTGCTGGTGACGCTGGGGCTGGGGTTTATTTATCTGGCGATGACGGCGTTGTTCCGGGTCTATCCGTATTCGGTGCAGCTCAATCCGGAGCCGACCCGCTTCAAGCTGCAGGTCATGACGTCGGAAGAACAGCAGATCGCCGAGCGGGTCAGGACCCTGATGGAAGTCGACAAGCTTTATCATGAGCCGACCTTCAGCCGCGCCGCGCTTGCCCGCGAGATCAACATTTCCGAGAATACCCTGTCGCGGGTAATTAACGTGGCCTTCGGCAAAAGCTTTCCGCAGATGATGAATGAATTCAGGGTGGAGGATGCCAAGCGGATGCTCAACGATCCGTCCATCCCCGTGCAGGTGGTGGCTTTCGAGGTGGGGTTCAATTCGCTGGCCTCGTTCAACCGCGCCTTCCGTGAAATCACCGGCGGCGCCCCTTCCAGTTACCGGTTGAAAAAACGGGCGACGCCGGGGGAAAATTAAATTGTCGCCCCTGCGAAAGCAGGGGTCCAGTCGGGTCCTTACCTTTGCAGAACGCTAACTGGATCCCTGCTTTCGCAGGGACGACATGTTTTTCGCCATACCGGCGAAAGCCGGTATCTTTTCCACGATTTCCACGAGATTCCGGCTTGCGCCGGAATGACAGTTCTTAAAGGGCTTTATTGATTCGCCGCACACTTTCCGGATAGTTAAAATATCTTTAACAACCCCTTTCCCCAATCAGTTTGACAAACTGCGTTATCAGTCCGGCGAAGTGCAATATGCATACAGAGAAATTAAAAACATGGCAGATCATTTACATATGGGCATAAACACTTATCATTTTGTCACAATGAGGAAAAATCCTGCCTTTTTTAAACGTTCATTTAACTTTTTTGTTGAATTATAGGGATTAGAACACCACACTGATTAGGCGCGATTTTCTTGACTTACGGCGTTCTGGCGTAACTATTAACACTATCTTAACAGAGGGAAATACCATGAAAAAACTACATAATCAAAAGGGCTTTACGCTCGTGGAGTTGGCCATCGTGCTGACGATCATCGGGCTGCTGATCGGCGGGATCCTGAAAGGGCAACAGCTGATGACCAACGCACGCATCACGGCAACTCTGGCGCAGATTCACGCCGTTGAAGCCGCTGCCACAACCTTCCGCGATACCTACGGCGCTATTCCGGGCGACTTGGTGACTCCCAGCCTAAGAGTCAACGGCTTTATTATCAGTTCTACTACAGCTCAGCTCACCTCATTGGGTGATGGCTTCGTTGGTATACCTGCATGGGGCATGTTGACGCCACAGGAAGCGAGCGCCGTTGCGACACCGACGGCTACGCTGCAGGCTAACGAACCGCTGCTTTTCTGGGGGGAGCTTGGTTCGTCAGGCCTCATCAGTGGCATTAACTGGAACGGGAGCGTCGCTGTAGCTGCCAATGCTGCTACATTCGGCATACATTCATTGGCGGCCAAAATTGGTGGCGGCTTCCTCGTTGAAAATGCCGGTGGCGCTATCGCACCTCTGACAGCAACGGCACCGGCGGCGCACCCCAACCCGAACGGCTTGGTATTGGTATTGGCACCCAGCGCAACGGCCAACCTTCTCACGACGACAGCTACGCAAGTGCTGACACCGGCGCAGGCGGCTCAAATGGACAGGAAACTGGATGACGGTAACCCCGCTGCCGGCACTGTTCAAGCCTATGGGTATACAACCATC
>JAHFPI010000157.1 GCA_023266795.1 Rhodospirillales bacterium | reverse complement strand
GGTTGTTGCGGAGGTCAAGGATATAGCCGGCCAGCTTGTTGCCTGTTTTTTTCTTGATGTCTTCAAAAGCCTTGTCCAGACCGGGGGAGGTTTGTGCATTGAATGTTGTCACGCGGATGTAGCCGACATTGCCGTTTTCAACATGGTTCTTGACGGACTGGATCTGGATGATGTCGCGCACCAGTTTGTATTTGAGGGGCGCTTTGGCGCCCTGACGCACGATGGTGAGCAGGATTTCAGAGCCGACTTTGCCGCGCATCTTGTCGACGGCGTCCGTCAGGGTCATGCCCATGACCGGCTTGCCGTCGATCTCGACGATCAGGTCGCCGGACTGGACGCCGGCGCGGGCTGCGGGCGTATCGTCAATCGGGGATACGACTTTTACCACGCCGTTCTCCATGGTGACTTCGATGCCGAGGCCGCCGAACTCGCCTTTATTCTGGATGGTCATTGATTTGGCTTCTTCCTCGTTCATGTACCCGGAGTGCGGGTCGAGGCTCGACAACATGCCATTCAGCGCATATTCGATCAGCTTTTTGTCTTCAACGGGCTCTACGTAGTTTGCGCGCACCTGCTCGAAAACATCGCCGAACAAATTCAGCGCCTTGTAGGTGGCGGAGGTTGTTGAGTGATCTGGCGCGCGCTGTTCACCCTGCGCCGCGATGACGGTCAGGGAGGAGAAGGCGAGCAGGGCGATGATGGCGGTGCCGAATTTGAGCTGGTTTTTCTTGATCATAGTTAACTTTTTTCCTGTTTTCTTTGTGCGAGTAGCGATCTTTGCGGGTTGACGGGTTTTCCGTTTTGGCGGAGTTCGTAATAAACCTGGGGAGAGCCGGTAGTTTCCGTGACGCCGACAGGCTCACCGGCTGCAAGAGACGCCCCAACAACCGTATCTATGCGTGCCAGTCCGGCTATCAGGCTATGATAACCGCCTTGGTGCTCGACAATCAAGATTTGCTTGTATTTTTGAAAGGCGCCGGCGAATTTGACGATACCGGCCAGCGGCACGATGACGCTGGCTCCCGGACGGGTAATGAAGGTGATCCCCTTGCTGGGCGCGCCCAGATCGTCTTTATCCCCGAAGCCTGTGAGAATCCTGCCGTGCACCGGCGTCAGCATATTGGCGGGCAGGGGGCTGCCGGCCATTTTTGCGACGTTGTTTTTCTGAGTTTTTGATTTAAGTTTTTCCATTAACTCTTCGATATTAGCGGATTCTTTCGTGAGCCTGGAAACTTCTTTTTCCTCTGTCCGGCGCTCGTTTTCAGTACTCTGATACACTTCGCGACGTGCGTGGAGTAGTGCCGTCAGGTCGTTCTGCTGCTTGTTCAGTTTTGCGTTTTGCTCGGTCTGGAGCTGAAGCTGCGTCGTAATATCGCCCTCGATCTTTTTGATTTCGGAAAGCTGTGATTTCAGGTAGGTGGACTGCTGCTGAATTCTCGGCATGATCGATTTCATAATCAAAGATGCGCGGGCGGCGTCGATCGGGCTCGCTTGCATCAGCATGCTGGGTGTCGATGTCCGTGAATATTTTCCGACGGCGGAAACCAGCCCGCCCATCGCCTGCTGATCCTTGTAAAGGTTCTGCAGGTAATGTTCTTTCTTTTGCCGCAGGTCCTTGAGGTTCTGGTCCGTGGTGGAGAGGCTTTCTTCGCTCGTCCGCAGGTCTTTTGAAACGCTGACAAGATTGTTTTTGAGTGTGGCGACTTCGGAATTCAGGGCGGTGGATTTTTTGAGCAGTTCCGCATGCGCCGCTTTTTTCTCGGCGAGTTCTTCCTGAATATTGCTGGCTTTATCCGCGTAGCTCGCACAGGACGGCGCCGGATGCAGGAGAAGAACCCCTGTCACGCCCAAGAAAAGAATGGAATAAAGCCACCGACCCCTGAAGAATACCCTGTCCATCTTACCGCCTGTGATACGGATGCCCCGCTAATATCTGCTGGGCACGATATATCTGTTCTAACAGCATAACGCGAACCAGCATGTGAGGCCACGTTTGTTTACCGAACGACATGAGAAACTTCGCCTTTTTACGTATCTCGTCGCTAAAGCCGTCGGCGCCGCCGATCAGGAAGGTGATTTCGTTGCTGGGCGCCTGATTTTGCCAGTTGCTCATTTTTTTCGCGAAGTCCGGGCTGGTCAGCGTTTCGCCCCGCTCGTCGAGGGCGACGATGAAGGTCGGTTTTGCCAGATGCTTGAGGATCAGCGGCGCTTCCTGCGCCGCCGTCGAGCCTTTGGGGGCGTCGATTTCGGTGAGACTGACGGCCCAGTTCATCCGTTTCAGGTATTCCGCGCAGAGATCCAGCGTCGGGGATGATTTCTGCCGCCCGACAGCGATAATCCGGATTTTCATGGGAAACTTAAACCGACTGGTAGCGCGTGTAGTTGACCATCGAGAAATCGGCGCCCCAGAGTTTTTCCAGGTCGTAGAATTCGCGGACTTCCTCGCGGAACAGGTGCACCATCACGTCGCCGGCGTCGATGATCGCCCAGTCGCCGGTTTCCACGCCCTCGATGCGGGCCTTGATCTTGCGGTCAGTGCTGAGTTTGTCGCGCAGCTTCTGCGCCATGCTGCTGACGTGGCGGGAAGAGGTGCCGGTCGCGATCAGCATATATTCGGCAATCGTCGTTTTTCCCTTCAACGGAATAGAGACGATATTCTGCGCCTTATCGCCGTCGAGCATGGATGAAATATAATCCTGCAATTCCGCGCGCGGCTTCACGACGGGCTTGGCGGCTTTTTTGGGCGCTGGCTTTTTTTGTTTAGGAACGGGGCTTTTCAAACGTTTCATAGCTAAACCATAGCGCATATCTGTTCCGGCTGCAACTTCTCTTTTTCCCTAATCTCTGTTGCCGAACGTTCATCGAGCGGGATGCGCAGGATCGTCCAGACCGGCGGCTGGCAGGTTTTTAAAAGACGCGCCTGCTCCTGCGGTTTCAGGGAGGAGCGGAACTTCTCCAGCGCGGGGCAGGACCTGAGGCTGTTGCTGCGCGGCGGACGGTCGAGGACGGCGACCGGCACGAGGCTGAAAATCCGCTGCCAGTTCCGCCAGCGGTGGATCTGCAGGAGGTTATCCGCGCCCATCAGCCAGATGAATTTCGTGTGCGGAAAGTGTTTTTGTAGCGCGGCGAGCGTATCGACGGTATAGCGCGTATGCATGTGCCGCTCGATGTCCGTGGCGAAAATGTCGGGATGATGGCTGGCCTTGGCGGCGCCGGCCAGACGCTCCGCCAGCGGCGCCATGCCCTTGGAGGATTTCAGCGGATTCTGCGGGCTGACCATCCACCACACCGCATCAAGCCCCAGCAGTTTCAGCGCCTGCAGGCTGATATACCGGTGCCCCTCATGCGCCGGATTAAACGACCCTCCCAGCAGCCCGACCGTGCGGCCAGCCCAGAGGTAGGATTGATGCGGGGAGGGAGGGGATGGCATCACCCCTCCGCCAGCGAGACCAGCGTGGTGTTGCCGCCGGAGGCTGTGGTGTTGATGCACATGGTGCGTTCGGTGGCGAAGCGCATCAGGTAGTGTGGGCCGCCGGCTTTGGGGCCGGTGCCGGACAGACCCTGCCCGCCAAACGGCTGCACGCCGACCATCGCGCCGATCATCGAGCGGTTGACGTAGCAGTTGCCCGCTTTCACCTTCGCGCAGATCGACCGCATCTGGTGGTCGATGCGCGTGTGGATGCCGAAGGTGAGGCCGTAACCGGTGGCGTTGATCTGGTCGATCACCTTGTCCATGTCCTCGGCCTTATAACGGATCACGTGGAGCACGGGGCCGAACACTTCGTTCGGCAGTTGCGCAAGCGACCGGAGCTCGTAGGCGCGCGGCGGGAAGAAAAATCCGTGCTGGCATTCTTCCGTCGTTTTGACCTGCGTCAGCGGTTTTGCTTCCTTGTCCATGCGCGCGGCGTGTTCCTGCAGCATGGTGAGGGAGGCCTGATCGATGACCGGGCCGACATCGGTGGAAAGTTTTGATGGGTCGCCGAGGATAAGCTCCTGACACGCGCCATCCAGCATTTTAATTACCTTGTCGGCGATGCCGTCCTGCACGAACAGCACCCGCAGCGCCGAGCAGCGCTGCCCTGCCGAACGGAAGGCGCTGGTAATCACGTCATCCACGATCTGCTCCGGCAGCGCGCTGGAATCGACGATCATGGCGTTCTGCCCGCCGGTTTCGGCGATCAGCGGCACAATCGCGCCGTTGCGGCCGGCGAGCGCGCGGTTGATGGTCTGCGCGACTTCGGTCGAACCCGTAAAGCAGATGCCGGCAATGCGTTCATCCGGCACCAGTTGCTGCCCGATCATCCGCCCCGAGGCGGGGAGGAGAGTGACGGCATCCTTCGGCACGCCCGCCTTGTGGAGCAGTTCGACGGCTTTCATGGCGATCAGCATGGTCTGCGCGGAGGGCTTGGCGATGACGCTGTCGCGCGCCGCCAGCGCGGCGGAGACCTGACCCAGAAAAATCGCCAGCGGGAAATTCCACGGGCTGATGCAGAGAAATACGCCGCGACCCCGCAGCGCGAGGGTGTTGGATTCGCCCGTCGGCCCCGGCA
>JAHFPI010000018.1 GCA_023266795.1 Rhodospirillales bacterium | reverse complement strand
CTGGGGCAAAGTCACCTCCGGCATGGAATTCGTTGACAAAATCCGCAAAGGCGACCCGAACGATAACGGTTCAGTCAACAACCCGGACAAGATCATCAAAATGCAGGTTGCTGCGGACGCCGATAAAAAGAAGTAAAAACCGCTATGAAAGTACTCGTCCCCGTCAAGCGTGTCGTCGACTTCAACGTTAAAATCCGCGTCAAAACGGACCAAAGCGGCGTTGAACTCGCCAACGTCAAGATGTCGATGAACCCTTTCTGCGAAATTGCGGTGGAAGAGGCCGTGCGTCTCAGGGAAAGCGGCGCCGTCACGGAAGTCATCGCCGTGAGCGTCGGCCCCCTGCAGTCACAGGAAACGCTGCGCACCGCCCTCGCGATGGGGGCGGACCGCGCTATTCTGGTGCAAACCGATGTGAGCGCCGAACCGCTGGCCGTCGCCAAAATCCTCAGGGCGCTGGTGCAGAAAGAAGCGCCGGAGCTGGTCATCCTCGGCAAGCAATCGATTGACGGCGACAACAACCAGACGGGACAGATGCTCGCCGCGCTGCTCGGCTGGGGACAGGCAACCTTCGCTTCTGAAATGGCGAAAGACGGCGACAAAATGACGGTCACCCGTGAAATCGACGGCGGGCTGGAAACGCTGAGCCTGAAACTGCCCTGCGTCGTCACCGCCGACCTGCGCCTGAACGAGCCGCGTTATGCCTCCCTGCCCAACATCATGAAGGCCAAGCAGAAGCCGCTGGCGACAACGACCCCCGCCGACCTCGGCGTGGATGTCACGCCACGCGTCGTCACACTGAAAGTGGCCGAACCCGCCAAACGCAAAGCCGGCATCAAGGTCAAAGACGTCGCCGAGCTTGTCGACAAGCTTAAAAACGAAGCGAAGGTGATTTAACATGGCCGTTCTTCTTGTCGCAGAGCATGACAATACGCACCTGAAACCGGCAACGCTGAACGCCGCCGCCGCCGCTGAAAAACTGGGTGAAGTGGACATTCTGGTGGCGGGTCAAGGCTGCGCCGCCCTTGCTGCGGACGCCGCAAAGATCGCCGGCGTTAAAAAAGTCCTGCTGGCCGACGATGCCTCTTACAAAAACTTTCTGGCGGAGAACCTTGCGGCGCTGGTGGCAAAACTGGGCGCAAACTACACGCATATCCTCGCGCCCTCCACCACCTCAGGCAAAAACATGCTGCCGCGCGCTGCCGCCCTGCTCGATGTGCAGATGATGTCGGATGTCTGCGGTGTCATCAGCGCGGATACTTTCGTGCGTCCGATTTATGCCGGTAATGCCTTCGCCACGGTGCAATCCAGAGATAAAATAAAAGTCATGACCATCCGCACCACTGCCTTTGATCCGGCGCAGGCCACGGGCGGTTCCGCCGCTGTTGAAAATGTGACGGGTGCGGGCGACAGCGGACTTACCGCTTTCGTCAGCCAGCAACTGACCAAATCAGAGCGCCCGGAACTTACCAGCGCAAAGATAGTCGTTTCCGGCGGGCGCGGCATGGGCAGCGGTGAAAACTTCAGGCTGATCGACGCGCTGGCCGACAAACTCGGCGCCGCCGTCGGCGCTTCCCGCGCCGCCGTGGATGCCGGGTTCGTCCCGAACGACTATCAGGTCGGGCAAACCGGCAAGGTCGTCGCGCCAAACCTGTATATCGCGGTCGGTATTTCCGGCGCCATCCAGCACCTCGCCGGCATGAAAGACTCAAAGGTCATCGTCGCCATCAACAAAGACCCCGAAGCCCCCATCTTTCAGGTCGCCGACTACGGCCTCGTGCAGGATCTTTTCGCCGCTTTACCGGAACTGACGAAGGCGCTTTAAAGTTTCCAGGATTTTGGTTTCTGTACGGACGGACGCGATACCTGCCCCAGGCCGCGCCTTTTAAAATCCGCAACCATAAACGCCGCATCGGCATGGCCTCGGCTTGCGATATCTTCAAAAATGGCAAAGCATGACCGGAGTGTCTTTTCATTCATTTCTTTTGTCACACACGGGATTTCCCCAACGGGCACGTTGGCCGCAATAGTCTGTATACCAAGAGCGAAGTTATATTTTTCCTGATCGCCACCTTTAAGCGCCGCTTCAAAATCTGAAATGGCCCGTTCCACGCCAAACTCGCCGTTTTTCACGAGCTGTTGGTAAACGGGAAAATTTTCTTCTTTGAAATCCATGCGCGGAGGCTCCCAGATTGTAAGAATTTGGATAAAAACAGGCCTCAGCCTAACATTTCTTCATGTATTATGCAATATTAATCCGGAAAACATTAACCGCTTTGCCGGTTGCTGGTTACGATTATAAAAAATCAAAGATTCCAAAGACCTAACATGCTTTGACTTCCGCGTCATTTTTATAGCATCATGGAGGTGGGAAGTTGAGGGGTGAGCGTGATGCTGAAAAACTGGTCTATAGTTTTTATCGGATTGGCGCTTTTCGCCTTTTCCGCTTCGGCTGTGGCCGAGACCGACGATGATATTCTGGCGCACATTCTGGGCGCTTCCGTCAGGACTTCGGGCGCCATCGTCAGACCCGTTAAAAAAGACGATGCCCTGCGCCTCACCTCCAACAAAGATGAAATCATCCGTCTGGGCCGGGATGCGGCAAGCGTCATCGTGAACAATCCGGAACATGCGTCAGTCATGCTGGATTCGCCACGGCTGCTGATTGTCATGCCCCGCCAGCCGGGAACAACCTCCTTCTCCGTTCTGGACAACAATGGGGAAGTGATATTGCGCAAAGACATCATCGTAACCAACGTGCAGCCCCAATATGTACGGATACGACGCGTATGCAACGGCACTGATCCTTCCTGCGTGCCTGCGGCATATTATTATTGCCCGGATGGCTGTTACGAGGTCACGCCCGTCGCTCCCGGCGGCGCCAACAGCGTTCCGCCGCCGCCCGTCGGAGCGTCAGCAGCCAAAGCCGCCGCAACCATGGGCTCCGCAGGTCTCGCGCCTGCAGCAGCGCCAGCGCCAGCACCCGTACCAACGCCTGCACCAGCCGCCAATCCCGTCGGCACCAGCAACGAGCAACCCGCAACACCCGGTCAATCCCAATGAAATCAAATATGCGCCACTCCCTGACAGCCGTTTCTCTCGCAGCTCTCCTGATTGTCGTCGGCTGCAAAACAACAAGTACGCCGCTGGCCGGCAAAGCCATCGACAGTCTGACGGGCATGCATGACGCAGCGGAGGCAAGGCTCTCCACCGCCGCCGCCAACGCCATTGCCGAAGGAAAAACGGATGAGGCACTGGCTTTCTATAAAAAGCTTTACGAGCAAAACAGATCCACACAAGATGTAGCGCTCAATTATGCCCAGCTCCTGCGTAAAACCGGCAAGGCGCAGGAGGCTCTCGACGTGCTTACCCCCTTCACACAGTCACGGAGAGGCAATCTCCGTGACGATATCGACCCTATCGTGTCAAATGAATATGCCGCAGCCAACATCGAGACCGGAAACTTTGAAGTGGCGGAAACGCTGCTGAATCACGTGCTGGAAGATAAAAACGCCGCTGCGTTCCATGCCGATGCTTTTAATCTGCTTGGCGTCGTGCTTGACGCGAAGGGCCAGCACAAGGAAGCCGAACAGAACTTCCGTCAGGCGCTGGACGGCTGGAAGGGCGATTCAACGGCGGTGATGAACAATCTGGGACTTTGCCTTGCCAGCGAGGGGCTGTTTGATGAATCGCTCGCGACGCTCCGTCAGGCTCTCCTCAAAGCGCCGAACAAGCCGGAAATCGCCAATAACATACAGATCGTCAGCGATCTCAGAAAATCGTTTATAGCCAGCAAGGCGGCCACGCACTCCGCTAAACCGGCCATTAAAAAGAAGAAAAAATCAATGTGACGGCATTCCGAGGAACGCCGGCCCCAGGATAATCACGAACAGCGGGGGCAGAAAAAATAAAATCATCGGTACGGTCAGCTTGGGCGGCAGGGATGCCGCCTTTTGTTCGGCCGTCGCCATGCGCGCCTCGCGTGATTCATCGGACAGAACGCGGATAGCCTTTGATACGGAGGTTCCGTACTGCTCCGCCTGCAGCATCGCCGTCGCGAACGAACGGGCCGAACCGCTGCCGACGCGGGAAGCGAACCCCTGAAACGCCGCCTTGCGGTCATTGAGCATCCCCAGCTCGGCGCTTAAAATGCCCAGCTCTTCCGCCAGCACTTCGGAATGCTCCGAAATTGTCGCGGCAATCCGGTTAATGGCCGCTTCAATGCCGATCCCGCCCTGCACGCAGATCAGCATCATGTCGAGCGCATCGGGAAACGAGAGGGATATCTCCTGCTGGCGCTTGTCGGCCATGTTCTTGATAAGAATGCGCGGCAGGTAAAAGCCGATCACGACAGACCCGAAAAGAATTAAAAGCTTGATGGACTTGGAAAATTCATGGTGCGAAAGCCCCATAAACAGCATGCCTAACCCCAGCAGAACCACCGGCAGGACAAGCCGCGACCCCAGATAAATCAGCGGCGCCGACGGGTTGCGAATCCCCGCCTGCAGCATCTGGTTGCGCGCCTTGATACTCGCCGCGCCCGCCAATGACTGCAGCTTGTAAAGCGACGCTATGGACTGCGCCGCCGTCCTTTCGTGCTGCTTGGCGGAATTTTTCTGGGAGGCCTGCTCCCGCGCCTGCTCGAACAGCGTCCGGCGTTTTTTCTCGATGACTTCCTTATACCGCTCTTTTTTTTCCGACCGCGCCAGCAACGGCATGGCAAACGCCACAAATGAAGCCGCCGCCGCCAACGCGCTCAGCAGAACGATGAAAAAACTGGAATCCAGGCCGGCAAGTGTCTCCATATCCTCAAATCCTGAAGTTAATCATCTGCCGCATCATCAAAATACCGAGCGACATCCAAAACCCGCATCCGCCGAGCAGCACTTTCCCTTTCGGAACCGTAAAAAGAATACTGATATATTCAGGCCGCACGGCGTAAAGCCCCAGCGTCACCAGAACCGGCAGGCAGCCGATAATCGCCGCAGAGGACTTCGCCTCGGAGGAAAGCGCCTGGACTTTCCTCTTTAACCGGAACCGCGAGCGGATCACCGCAGAAAGGTTGCCCAGCACTTCGCTGAGGCTGCTGCCCGTCTCGCTCTGGATCTGCAGCGCCGTCGCGAACATATGCACTTCAGGCAGCGGCACGCGCCGCGCCGTCATCAGCGTCGCCTCGCCCAGAGGGATGCCCACTTTCTGGTTTTCGTAGATCCGGAGCATTTCCTCTTTCAGCGGCCCCTCGAATTCCCGCGACGTCATGGCAATCGCTTCCGACATCGGCATCCCCGCCTGCAGCAGGCGCGCCATCGCATCCAGCGCATCGGCAAATTCTTTCAGGAATTTTTTCTGGCGGCGTCCGGCCTTCCATTTGAGAAAGAACTTCGGCATCCCCAGAAAAGCCGTAAAAGTTACAAAGACCTTGGCGATCATCGGCCAGTGCGTCAGCAGCATCAGCATCAGCCAGACGATAAAGGCAAACGCCGCCGAATACATCCAGAAGCGCGATATCGGCGTCTCAAACCCCGCCTGTTGTATCAGCTCGCGGAGCGATGTCTTGTCTTTTTTCTTTTCCTGACTGCCGTCGCTGCCCTCTTTCAGTTTTTTGGCGATGTCGGCGCGCTGCTTGGCCAGCGTTTTATCCCGGTCGTCGCCCCCGCCGCCGGCGCCCTTGGAACGGATCACGGCGAAATACCTGTCCCGCAGTTTGCGCCTGTTGCTGACGACGACACTGGCAACCGCACCAAGTGCGATAAAAACGACGAGAAGTCCGATGACAACGGGCAAGAGCATTCTAGGTATATGCCTCCGCCATTACGTCCAGCAATTTCTTCTCAAGACCGTACTGGCGGGCGCGTTCAAAAAGGATGGGGCGCAGGCCGCTTGACTTTTGCTTGCCGATGATGCGGCCAAATTCATCCTCTCCCTCGTATTCAAAGCGGAAAAGATCCTGCATCGTGACGACTTCGCCTTCCATGCCGGTAATTTCCGTGATGTGCGTCACCTTACGCGACCCGTCGCGGAGGCGCTGCACCTGAATGATGACGTTGACGGCGGAGGCAATCTGTTCGCGCACCGCAGCGGTCGGCAGGTTCAATCCGCCCATCGCGATCATGTTCTCTATCCGCGTCAGGGCCTCGCGCGGGTTGTTGGAGTGTACGGTTCCCATCGAGCCATCGTGACCGGTATTCATCGCCTGCAGCAGGTCGAAAGCCTCCGGCCCCCGCACCTCGCCGACGATGATCCGGTCGGGGCGCATCCGCAGGCAGTTTTTGATGAGGTCGCGCATCTTGACCTCGCCGACGCCTTCGAGGTTCGGCGGGCGGGTTTCGAGGCGCACGACGTGCGGCTGCTGCAACTGAAGCTCGCAGGCGTCCTCGCAGGTAATCACGCGCTCGCCTTCACTCATATAACGCGTCAGGCAGTTCAGCATCGTCGTCTTGCCCGAGCCCGTGCCGCCGGAGATGACGACATTGGCGCGGCAGGCGCCGATAATTTTGATCATCTCGGCGCAGGCGGGCGTCATGGCCTTGAACTCGATAAGCTTGTCGAGGGTCAGTTTTTCCTTGGCAAACTTACGAATGGTCATCGTGCAGCCGTCGACGGCCAGCGGCGGGATAATCACGTTGACGCGCGAGCCGTCCGGCAGGCGCGCGTCGCAAATCGGGCTTGATTCATCGACCCGCCGGCCGATCACGCCCACGACGCGCTGGCAGATGGTGAGCAGATGGTGGTTGTCGCGGAATTCAATGCCGGCGCGCTGGATTTTCCCCTTGGTCTCGATATAGATTGTTTTGGGGCCGTTGATCATGATGTCGGCGATGCCCTCCTGCGCCAGCAACTCCTCCAGCGGGCCGAAGCCGAGCATGTCATCCGCCGCTTCCTTGGCGATCTGCGCCAGCTCGGCAGGCGTCACGTCCAGGCCACGGAACTGGCCGATTTCCTGCACGGCGGAAAGGATTTCCGCGCGCGCCGCTTCCGCGTCCATGCGCGACAGGGATTTCAGGTCGATCCCGTCCCGCAAATCCGTCCAGATCCTTTTGCGCGCCCGCTCCATACGCGGGTTGGCCGGCGTGGAAACGGGGGCCGCCGGTTTGGGCGGCTCGGCGGGCTTATGCGATTCAGCAGGTTTCTCGGCGGCTGCCGTTTGCGGCGCCGACGGTTTAGGCGACTCCACCGGTTTTAGCGCCGGTGTGGCGCCTTGTGGTGTATCCGTACGCTTGCCAAACATTGCCGGCTCCCGTTACTTGCCAAGAAGTTTTTTGATCGAATCCATCAAACCGCCCTTTTTA
The DNA here is from genome assembly GCA_023266795.1 of Rhodospirillales bacterium. Lineage (GTDB taxonomy): Bacteria > Pseudomonadota > Alphaproteobacteria > Micavibrionales > UBA2020 > PALSA-926. The sequence goes on along the minus strand of JAHFPI010000018.1, from coordinate 8,916 downwards.
GCTTCCGGGGCGGCGTTTTTGTTTTCAGTTGCCGAGGCTTTTTCCGCGAGGGGCAGTAAAGTCCTCAGGATAGCATCAGCGTCCTTGTTCTGTCCGACAGCCTTGCCGGTCGTTTCGCTGGCGGTAAAAATCTTCGGCGCATAGGGAATAACCGCCGTCGGCTCCGCATCCAGCGCTTTTTTGATGTCCTGAAGCGGCACTTCCTCGGAGGCGGCGATACCCTGCATATTCAGGACCAGATCGACCTCTTTCATGCCGGCTTTCAGTGTTTTGATTTCGCCCAGCAATGTCCGCGTATTCCTGAGCGCCGACAGCAGGGGCGTCGTCACCACGACGATTTCCACCGCGCGCGCCAGCAGCCGTTTCTGCACCGTCCGCGTCGCGCGGGAAAGATCCATGACGACTATGGGATATTTCTGCATCACCCGGTTCACCAGCGTCTCGATGCTGTCCGCATCGGCGCTTTCCGTCAGCAGCGGCTCGCCGCCGCAAACGAGAACGGAAAGCTGCTCCGTCACCGCCTGGTAAATGCGCTTCATATCATCATCCGTGCCCGCGCCGCCGAGGCGCACGGCTTCGGTCAGCGTCGCGGAGGGCTCAAGGCCGTAGGCAATGCCGATACTGCCCGCGCTGCCCGCCACGTCCATCAGCATGGTTTTCTGTTTCAGGGTCTCCGCCACGTTCCAAGCCAGAATCTGCGCTATCGTCGTCGTGCCGACACCGCCCTTGCTGCCGATCACCGTAATAAGGCGGCAGCCGGACAGGCCTCTTTTTTCAACCAGCGTCCGGGCGATCACTTTGATCATATCCTCCTCGGAAACGGGGCGCACCAGATAATCCTTAATCCCCATCTCGACTAGGCTGCGGTAGAGATGGACGTCATTCTTCGGCCCGATGATGACCGCATCCGTGCCCGCCGCGCACAACCCGCCAAGAGTGCCGAGCTGCTGGATAAAGGCGTCGCTGATATCGTTCGTCTCGATAATAATCAGCTCCGGAGAAGCCGTCTGGCCGTAGTGGGTGATGGCGGCGTCAATCCCCGCCCGTTCCACATGGATGCCCACCCGCGCAAACCGCCAGTCCTCCGACAGCTTCTGCGCCTGCGCGGCGGTGCCGTCATCCAGCGCATAGAAATCCACGCGGGAAACGGGTAACAATATGGAGGTGATGTCTTCCTGCCCCATTACTATTGACCAACCTTGCTGGCCTGCATGCCCTTCAACGGCTGGTTCGGGACACCCGATGAATAGGGCTCGATAATAGCACCGCTGCGGCGCGAGTCTCTGTCCTGCGTTCCCGCCTTGCCCAACATATCGGTGGGATCAACCACCATTCTGGCTGTCGCCGCCTGCGTTTCGCAGCCAATCCGGTAACGGTCCAGCTCCTCTATATTATCAGTCCCCTGATATCCGGGGATGCGGGTGCAGTCACTGGCGGGAATAGCGGTCATGGCCCGATAGGCGAGCACGGCCTTATCCGCATATTGTCTTTCTGTGACGGGGACCAGCGCCACCGAAACATGCCTTACGCCCTGCGTCTGAAAAGCCTCCTGATAGGAAGTGCTTATCTCTCTGGCAGAATATTCTCCGCCGCTCAGGTAAGGCACCGTCAGGCTGACCTCTCCCTTGCCGTTCCGCAGGATATCCCGCGATATAACGCTGACACGCGCTTGATCAATATGGCCGGCGTCAAGCGCCTCCGTCACCATCTGCTCTTTGACACGGATCTTGCCCGTCTGAATCTGCGAAGGTGTCGAAACATCGCAGGCGGACAGGGAAAGAGCCATGCCCAAAAGACCCGCGAGAAAAACCAGCCTGTATGCTTGCATGATGTCTTCCTTCTGCCGACTACTCGATAATATATCCGAAACCGGCCTTTGTGCCAACTTTCTCCGGCACATGGCCTCCGTAAGTTTTTCGCAGATTATCAATGAACCGCTGGGTAAGAGGACTGAGCGTGCTGTCCGTACGCGCTGTCTGTTCTACAGGTACATCGGCCGGAGCGCTGGCCAGTATACTGACTGGCGCGCTGGCCGGAGCATTGGCCGCAACACTGACGGGTACAGGCGACGGCAGCTCCGCTTCTTTTTCCGGAACTCCGGACGTCTTGTAAAAATCAGGGGTCGCAGGAAAGGAAATCGGCCCCGGTACTGACGTCTCGGCCACAGCTTCCGGCTCCGCATAGGAATCCACCAGATACGGGGTGACGATGATCAGCAGCTCCGATTCATTCCGCTGAAAGGACTTTGATTTGAACAACTGGCCCAAAATCGGCAGATCCTGGGCTCCGGGCAACCCGTTCAGCGTATGCAGCGTATCGGATTTGATAAGGCCGGCAATCATAATCGCCCCGCCGCTGCCAACTTCCACCGTCGTTTCAGCGCGGCGAACACTGAGGCCGTCGATCTGGACGTCCACAAGTTTTACGCCATTGCTGCTATCTTTTGCGGACACCTCGGTCGACATATGCAGGGCGATGCGGTCTTTATTGAGCACCGTCGGCGTGAAGTTCAGGGACACACCGAACTGCTTGAACTCGATAATAACGTTGCCGAACGTATCCCTGCCCGTCGGGACAGGATATTCCCCGCCGGCAAGGAATCCCGCCGTCTCTCCCGAGATAGCCGTCAGGTTAGGCTCGGCCAGCGTATTGATCAGACCATTGACCTCCAGCGCCCGCAGGGTTGCCGCCAGCGTTCCGAATTTCTTCGCCAGAGTGAGCGTACCGGCGCCAAAGGGAACCAAAGACGTTCTGCCGACATCATTGTCATCCAGAGACAGGCCTTTACGGCTGAAACCCGTTTCAACCCCGAGTTCTTTCAGTACAGAGCGTTTGGCTTCTATCACTTTAACCTTAAGCATGACCTGCTGCTCGCCCCTGACCTTCATCAGATCCACCAGCGTCTGGTTTTTATCTGTCATAAAGCGGGTCGCGAGATCCCGTACCTGACTTGAAACCGCCGGTGTGGAAACAGTGCCGCTCAGGATAATGTTATCCTTGACGCTTCTGGCGCTGATTTTTTCATCGGGAAAAAACTCCCGCAGCGTGTTCTGCAGGTTCCTGTCATCCTGACGCACGCGGACGGTGATATTGGCCAGCTCGTTACCAGCTTCATCATAAGCGAGGACGTTGGTATCCCCCACCGCCTTGCCCACGATGTAGAGACGGTCGGAGCGCATGGTTCCAACATCGGCCACGGCAGGATTGGCGACCAGCACATCGGCGACAGGACCGTCCAATTCAATAGTATCCGCCTTGCCCGCGATCAGCTGCACAGTCCTGTTAGGACCCCTGTCGCTATGCGCTGCCAGCGAGATGGATATGCCCACCGAGACTGCAATCAGCAACAAAAGTCCCTTTGAAAGAGCGCGTTTCATTGTAGCCCTGCCTTTCGGTTCATTTCAGAAAGCATCATGTAAATTTCCATTTGATTTTCATGGGGTTGATTTTTTCTCTTAAACGTCCGCATCAGCAACGCGACAACAGGCGCTTTTTTCATGACCATCCACAGACTTTTATCCATGAGAACCCCCATAAGCAACCCCATCTGCTTTTATAGTGGCATAAAATTTTTGATTTGTGTTAGAAAAAATTGAATGTTTCTAATGAATTATTTTAAAAACTTCATTTAATTGATTATGTATGATTCCGGTTTGTATAAATGCCGCCCACGCCCCAAAACTTATGGCAACGCCGTAAGGCATCGCATTGCGCCCATTCTGTAATTGTTCTATCCAGCTCCTGGGCAAAGGATTTTTGAAAACTTTTCTATTGCGCATCACAAGGGCGACTCCGCCGAGAACGCCGCCAAAAATTGCCATATACATTATGAATGGTATCAATCCGGACAATCCCGTCCAGAGCCCCAGCACCGTTCCCAGCTTCGAGTCACCGCCGCCCATGATGCCCGCACAAAACATAATATAGGTGACGGCAAACATAATCCCCATCGCCCCAACGTGCTGCCATATGTTCCCGAAGGCCACAGGCGATGCCAGCCAGGCAGGAATAAAACACCCGAGAATGACCAGCGCATGCCAGTCGGGTATGCGCAGCGACCTGACGTCGGAAATGCTGCTCAGCACCGTCACGGCCAAAACAACAATTATCATGCTAAACGTCACGATTGCCATATGATTTCCAAGAAAGAAACCCGCCCTTTTTTAAGGGGCGGGTTTCTCGTTTGTGTGCGCCCGATCCAAGAGGATCGGCATTTTTATCTTTATTAGCCGCCAGGTGTTTGTTGCAGTTTGGTGTCAACACTGGTGAACAGACCCAGCAGATCCGTACCCACGGTGAACACGACCACGCTGATGGCGACAGCGATACCAGCCGCAATCAGACCATACTCGATCGCAGTAGCACCTTCTTCAGAACGAATGAAAGCTTCCTTTTTTGCCCAAAGTTGTAACAGCATTTTACCCTCCATTAATATTAAGTTAACATACAAGGCGAACCCGTAACCTTATACTTTCAGTGTAACGCCGAGTCGCTTAAAATTCAGTAAAAAAAGCATGTTTAAATGGTTAATTTACGCTGTTTATGTCTATGTCTGCGCGCCATGCCCCCGTATTCACGTGAAAACTTAGTACTTATTTAACTCTTGCATTATCTTGCGCAAAAAATCAGCATGGATATTCAGGGGGGATAATAATGAAACCAGAAACACGCCGCTACCTTCTCGAAAAAGCCGCCAACGTCGTTGGCGCCCTCATATATATCATGTTCGCCGCTGCCTTCATTCTGGATTTCATGCGCACCCAACGGATGAGCTGCATTTTTTCCCTTATCATCGTGACCTTTTTTGTTTTTTTCTTCCTTGTGCGCGACATTCCAAAGCAGGTCAGCCTTTCCCCTTACGACTGGTTTATCGGGTTATGCGGCACGTTCATCCCGCTGCTTCTCCGCCCCGCTCCGGCAATGCACGACACGCTCATCCTCCATGTCCTGCAGATCATCGGGATGTGCATTTCCATCGCCGGCATCCTGTCGCTCAACAAGAGCCTGGGACTCGTGGCGGCCAATCGCGGCGTTAAAACATTCTGGGCCTATGAATACGTGCGCCATCCTATATATGTCGGGTATTTCATCAATCTTATCTCTTTCTGGGTGCAGAACATAACCCCCGCGAATACCGTCGCCATCCTCCTGTTCATGACATTCGAGATCCTGCGTATTTTCGCCGAGGAGAAATACCTCTCCCGCGATCCCGCTTATCTGGCGTACATGAAAAAGGTCCGCTGGCGGATGGTTCCCGGCCTGTTCTGAAATTATCCTGAAAACAGCAGCGTCTTCTCGACGGCGGCAATTTCTCCGCCCCATTTTTTGACCAAAGCCTTCTGTTGCCTGTCGATTTCCCTCAGCCGCCGTTCATTTTTGTTAACGAGAATGGAAGCGACCAGCGGCGTCACGTTGTGAAAAATGGTCAAGCCGATGATCGCGCCGCCGTAAGAAAGCAAATATGTCGATGGCTGGAAAATTAGCTGGAAGGCCGCAGGAATTGTGTGTCCCGCATCCCAGAGGGAAAGCCAGACCGGCACTGTTCCCGCCAGATTCATAGCCCCCAACGTCAGCCACGCCGTCCTGTGGGGATGATTGTCAACGATAGCGGCTACCATCATAGGAATCATGCAGACGGAGAAAATGATCGTTGTCGGCAGAAAGACCAGCGCCGACACAAACATCATCAGAACGGCGAACCGCGCGCTCAGCGGTACACCGGCCTTATCTGGCTCTCTTTGATCCAATTTCTTTTTACCCGCCACTTTTATGCCCCCCTCTTTTATACCAGCCGCAGGAAATGCAGCACGATATAGGCTCCGATAGATATTGTGGCCAGAACGGAAGATAACAGCATGGCGATCTGCCGTCCTGTGGACTTGCCGAAAAACTGGCGCTTTTTAAGATAGGATTCTATTTCATTCTTTTCAGCGGCAAGCATCGCGTATTCCTGCCGGGCGGCGGCAAACCGCTGCGCATCTTCACGAACCATGACGTTATCGTCCACCAGATTTTGCAAAGCCCCCAGATCCCCGCTGCCCTGCAGCGCGCTGATCCGCTTTGCCACTTCCTGACGCAGGTCGCGGTCGCTCAGCAACCCCACCACAGGCTCCGTCAGGGAAATCAGCCAGCTACAAACCCCCGGCAGCGGCCCGACGGCAAACCGCCGCTGGATCGCCGCCAGCGTCCGGATAACGCCAAGGATCTGATGGCCGCGGTTGGGGGAATTCATATACCCCAGATACGGGTCGATCATTTTGGATTCCCTGACGGAAATAAAGGCTATCATATGCCGGTCAAGGACGGTATCGGGGCGATCCGGCAGGCGTGAAATATCCTCCAGCGCCGCCAGCAGGCTTCCGGGAGCCAGAACAAAGTAATTCTGCAGGAAGGGACTCAGGCAGGCCGCTTCCATATTGGTCATGTACAAAACGCGCTCTATGCCGTATCCCGGCATTTTCTGCGTGAGAGAGCTGCGGCATCGCTCCAGCAGGCTCAACCATCCCGCCGCCTCCGGAATATCGTCAAAGGACTGGCTGACCCAGACATTGAAAAATTGCTGGGACATGATCTCGCCGTAAATCTGAATATCTTCACCCTTTGCCGTGGCCTGCGCCAGCGCCGTGCCGAACCCGGCGGGAAAAATAGACAATCCCTTATACCGGATGGGCCCCAAGGGATCCATCGCCGTGCAAATGCTCGATACCAGCCTTTCGCGGGCGGCGCCCCTCTCCTTCGCCCAGACATAGTCGAAACGCATATCCAGCACCTTGTCCTCGAAATTGCGCTTCAGCCAGACTTCAAACTGGCTCTTCTCGAGTTCGACCGCCGCTTCGGGAATATTTTCGGAGAACGCCTGCGCCAGAGACCTCAAATCCCAGTACTTCTGCTCGTGGAATACCAGCGGCCGTGCCGCCTTCAGCACGACACGCGACTGCTTGGCGGTTTGACGCTGCCCTTCCAGCCAGTGCAGCGCGTCATCCAGGCTCCAGCGCTGGTCCGCATCATCGTTGAGAATCCCCCGCAAAAATTCGGCGATGCCGCCGGGAATCCTTTCCCGGCCGATAATCGTTGCGTATGAACCCTGCTCTATTTTCTCATAGATAATCTGCTGCTGTGATTTGCCGCGCATCAAGTTTTCGCCGCGCGCGATCATGGCCACGCACACGCCCAGCGCATACAAATCATCCGCAACCGTTCCCGGCCCCCGCCCCGAAGCCTGCGCGCCGGCGCGCGTGGCCATCTCGTAGATCGGATTCTGCCGCCAGGACGCCGCGCTGGACAGGCATTCTCCCAATATAATTGTCTCGATTCCCCCTTCGCCCGTCAGATATATGTTTTCGGCATTGATAGCGCCATGAACAAGGCCAATATCCCTGAAATCCGCCAACGCCCTGAGGGCGGGTCCTATCACCGTCTGGGCTAGCTTATCCTCGGAGATCCGGTAAGGCTCCGCCCCGGCGGAGTCCAGAATTTTTTTTCCGGCTGGTTTTTCAAAAACAAAAGCAAATCTTTGCCGCTTTTCCGGCGTCCAGTTGACGATACCGGCGTCTATCAACTTCATGACATTCAGGCTTTTGAGACTCTTGTAAGAGCCGATCGTCGTGACCCGCGGCACCGTGCTGCGGCCGCATATCAACACAAATTGCCCGCCCGTCTGACGGCGGTCCTTGGCTTCATAGGCCCTGGTGCCGGGACTGGCAAAGGCGGCGCATTCTTTATCGGGAAACATTTCTATATCCTGGCCCATCATCAGATGGCCGTCGGCCGTCACGCGGCTGACAACAGAATAATAGACCGACTCCAGATGTTTCTTGAGCGCGGCATCCGCCTGAAGCGTGTTCTCTTCACCGCTGTCCGGTTGCCGCTGCTTTTCTTCCTCTGACATGCAATTCCCTGTATCCCCGTACCTATAATAGCGTCAACTGTGCCATTTTTTCAGTAACAAAATGCCATTTACATAATTTATTGACAATTATGCCAATATGTGTGATACTGGAGCATAGTAAACACTCAGTTTAAGAGCTCCCGCTTATGCGGAGAGCTGAAAGGGCAGGAGATATAATGTTCGGTTTATTGAGAGGACTATTAAACTCCGTAACTTCCGCCGTAAAATCCGTTTCTGCGGCTATCAAGAATACAGTCAAGAAAAGACTTGGAACGCTGATGGCAGCTATGATGTTCCCGATACGGTTCCTGTTCGGAAGAAATACGCCTGGAGGGGGATCTTCAAGTTCAGAGGAAAAGAAACAGAAAGATCCGAAAGATCCGGAAGGTCAGGAGATCACCGAACCGGAAGCAGATTCAGAAGAACCCGCTATATCGCAGGAGTCGCCTGCTCCGGCAGCCCAAAATACCCTTGCAGACAGCGATCCGCATGATGATCTGGTCGCAGGAGTAAACCTGACACAGGAGAAGCTGAGTGCCGTCAGGGGAGCAAGGATTGATCAGTCAGCCGCCAATGACTTAGGCAGGGCTGCATCGACGGTGCAGCTTACGCTGGACGGGCAACTGGCGGCAAAAACAACAACGCCAACGCCGGCAGCAAATGTCCGGCAGCAGCCCGCCGCCAAGACAACGCTGGGTTAAATTCCACCGAGCGCGACGAGCTTGATTTCAAGATAATCCTCAATCCCGTATTTTGAGCCCTCTGTTCCCATGCCGGATTGCTTCCAACCGCCAAAAGGGGCCTGCGGCGCGACGATGGCCACGCTATTGACGCCAACCATCCCGTAGTCCAGCGCCTCGGTCACGCGCCAGATCCGTCCGGCATTCGTGGTATACACAAAAGAAGCCAAGCCGTATTCGGTATCATTGGCGAGTTTGACGGCTTCCTCTTCCGTTTTGAATTTAAACAGCGGCGCCAGTGGGCCGAAGGTTTCCTCGCGAAAAAATTTCATTTGCGGCGTGGCGTTG
>JAHFPI010000156.1 GCA_023266795.1 Rhodospirillales bacterium | reverse complement strand
CTTCACCCAGTTCACCGGCATATACAACGTGGTTTCGTCAACGCAGAACGGCGCGGCGCTCGGTCTCCGGACAGGCGTTTCGATTGATCCGGACGGTTTTGTGACCGCACAGTTCAGCAACGGCCAAAGCACGCAAATCTACAAACTGGCAGTCGCCACCTTCCCCGATCCCAACGGCCTGACCGAACTGACGGGCAACGTCTACCGCATGTCGGACATGTCAGGCGACTTTAACCTCCGCGAAGCCGGCACCGGCAGCGCTGGGACGATCGCCGGCGGCGCTCTTGAAGCCTCAAACGTGGATCTGGCGGATGAATTCGCAAAAATGATCGTCACGCAACGCGCTTATTCGGCCAACACCAAGGTCATCAGCACCGCCGACCAGATGACGCAGGAGCTGCTGCAGCTTCGTTAAACAAAGTTCTTCCTATATAGAATAATGTAGGATGCGCCCCCCCCAAACAAACACCGCCCGGAGCAGAAAGCTTCGGGCGGTGTACCTTTTATATCTCCATGAAATCCCGCGCGCGCCACCACCAGTACCCCTTCGCGCTTTATGCCGCAGGGTTCTCCGCGCAGGAACCTGTATTTGACCAAATTGCGAACGATACTTCTTCCCCGCAGCGTATTGCCGCAAATGCGCCCATCATGGCTTTCTGGATTCTTTTCTATGGAGCCGAGGCGGGGGATCACATTGACACGGAAATCCTTGATCCTGAGGGCAGGGTCTATATCCAAAACCAGACAATCCAGGAAAAAAAGAAAATCCGCGCGATGCGGTATATAGGCACCCGCACCCAGACTAAGCCGCTGCATGCCGGAACCTATGCCGGCAGGGCAACGCTGTGGCGATTGTTGCCCGGAGGGCAGACAATAACGCGTTCAATTTCAAGCTCTGTTGTCGTCGGGAATGGCAACTGAGACGGATTGTTTACGCTGCTTGTTTAGCTTTCGGCATACGGAGGATGATGGGAGCGCCGTTCGCGGGGATGAGGTTGAGATGAAGGGTGAAGCCTTCGCCATCAGGATGGGCGACAGCACCGCCGATGGGCGTCAGGACAGACTGCTGGCCCTTGGGCGCCGGTACGGCGTAGTAGGCGATCAGAGCCGGAACTTGGGGAACAGCAACAGGCGCTTGAGGCGCGGTTGTTTCGGTGGAGGGCTTGTTGGCAGGTTTCTTTTGGGCGGAAGTGGGCATGGGAATGTTCCTTTCGGGAGATCGGTTTTGATGTGTTGTTATAGCGTTGTAATTTAGACGATCAGCATTGCAACGGCAAGGGATAAAGCAGGCAGCATGCGATATAGCCACCAAAATCAGTCCTGAATATCACCGGAAAACTTATCATAAGAGGGGCGTGCATCAGAGAAAAAGGGTGTTCTGGGAAGAGGCCTGGTCTACGGATACATGCAGCATTCAGAATAGAATTTTTTGAACTTTCGCTCTCATGAAGTTTCCTCTGTCATAAAAAAAGCAGCACAAAGAAATTAATTATTTCTTAAGGAAGATTTGCTTTTATTTTGCGATGTCTTCATTAAGATGCTTGAGGGTTGCGTATTTGCGCACTGCCGCAAACGATAATGGGGCGATGATGTTGAGAAGGGCGGCGGGGAGCTAGAAAAATGAAAAAAATTCAAAGATTTGTCTGGGTGCTTCTGGGATTAGCGGGGCTGGTTGGCGGAACATCTTATGCGGGAATCTTTTCGGACAGTTGGCGGTACCGCATGACGGTTACGGTCGAAACGCCGGAGGGTATCAAAACGGGCTCGGCGCTGCGGGAGGTAAAAGTTATTAAAGGTCTGAAACTTTCGCCGCAAATGCTGCCTGAGATTGAAGTGAAGGGCGAAGCGGTCGTGGTTGATCTCGGCAAGCGCGGGGTTTTGTTTATGCTCGTCGACGGGGACTATGGGGCTGATATTTTGTTCAAAATGTTTCCGGGTGAGGACAAGAAAGGTAAGATCACGCTTACGCCAGAGCAATATCCGATGTTTGCTATGTTGAAAGATTTGAATAATCCGATGACTGTTGAGCAGGTTTGCGAGAAAACCTTCTGCGAGAAGGTGCAGTGGGCTACAGGTCGTAAAACAATAGACTTTGATCAGCTTGGAGTTAGTGTAAAAGAAGTTACTATAGAAATTACCCGAGAACCTGTGACATGGGGCATCGACAAGAGACTGCCTTGGTTAGGGGGGATTAAGGGAGGTTATTTAGATGGCAAGTTTGCTGGAGGTGGGCCTGCTTTGTCTAATATTCTTCATGGCGGTCACTTCAAAAGGGGCGAAAAATAATGGACGATATACTTTTTAACATCAAAGGGGTCAGAGTAACTTGAAATGCGCGCAGGTTAACTATATCTCCATGAAATCCCGCGCGCGCCACCACCAGTAAACCATCTGCGCCACGTAACGCCCCGCCCTGCCGCCGGCATAGGAAAGGCCGAACGGCGCGAAGGCTTGGTAGGTTTTGTCATCTCCGGCGATGGCCGCCGCAATCATCTCGCCGCCCGCCGTCGTCGGGCACAGGCCATGCCCGCCGAAACCGGTGTTATACCAGTAGCCCGGCTCCAATTGGCCGATCTGCGGCATTTTGTGCGGCGCGTAACACATCATCCCCGACCAGGACACTTCCGGCGTCACGTGGCCTGCAAGCTGCGGATAGACTTTCAGCATGTCGTGCAGCATGGCGCCGGCAATGTCCTGCGGATGCGCCCACAAGCCGACCCGCCCGCCCCAGAGCACGCGGTTATCCGGCAGGACGCGGTAATAATCGCTGCAAAAGCGCGTATCATAAATGGCATGGCGCGTATTGATGGCGCTTTTCAGGATATGTTCATCGACCGGCGCCGTCGCCATCATATAGGTCTGTACGGGGAACGCGGCATTTTCCAGACGCCGGTCCAGCCCCTCCATATAAATGGCGCAGCACAGCACGACATGCTGCGCTTTCACCTTGCCCGCAGCGGTATGGACGACCCATGACCCACCCTCGCGCTGAATCTTCAGCGCTGCGCTGCCTTCAAATATCTTCCCGCCCCTCTCCGCCACCACCCGCGCCAGCCCGCGCAAATAGCGGAGGGGATTGAACTGGAAATCATGGGGAGAAAAAATGCCGTCAAAATACTTTTCCGTCAGGCAATGGCTCCGCACACGCTCCCGTGGCCAGAATTCAAAGCCAAGATCGAAGTTCCCGTTCGCCTGCGCGATATACTGGCGCAGAGCCTCCGGCTTATCCCGCCAGGAAACGGTCAGCACGCCGTCGATCACCGGGCCGCAGTCGATATTAAATTCCGCAATGCGTTTCCTGATCAGCTTCCGCGCATTCTTGGTCAGGCTCACCAGCTTCTGCGCATCCTTAAGCCCCTGCGACCGCGCAAGACCGGCCTCGCCCGCCGAATAACCTTTGGCGACAATACCGGCGTTACGCCCCGACGCTCCCCAGCCGATGCGGCGGGATTCGATCAGCACGACATTTTTGCCGCGCTCGGCCAGCCCCAGCGCCGTATTGATTCCCGCCAGCCCGCCGCCGATCACGCAGACATCCGTCTCCACAGTCCCGTTCAGCGCGGGATAATGCCTGTCTTCGGCAAGGCTGCGGACATAGTAATTATCGACGTAGTCCGCCGGCGACACGTCAGCTCACCGCTTTTACCTGCGCCTTGGGAATATCCAGCTTGATGTGAATTTCCTTCAGCTGCGCGGCGTCCGCCGGCGCGGGCGCGCCCATCAGCAGATCCTGCGCCTGCTGGTTCATCGGGAAGGCGATGACTTCGCGGATGTTTTTCTCGTTGGCCAGCAGCATCACGATACGGTCCACGCCCGGCGCACAACCGCCGTGCGGCGGCGCACCCAGCTTGAAGGCGTTATACATGCCGCCGAAACGCTCTTCCAGCACTTCCTTCGGATAGCCCGCCAGCGCAAAGGCCTTCTCCATCACTTCCGGCAGGTGGTTCCGGATCGCGCCGGAGGACAGCTCCACGCCGTTGCAGACGATGTCATACTGGAACGCCTTGATCTTCAGCGGATCCATCGTTTCCAGCGCCTTCAATCCCCCCTGCGGCATCGAGAAAGGATTGTGGGAGAACGCCATCTTGCCGGTATGCGCGTCGATCTCGTACATCGGGAAATCGACAATCCAGCAGAATTTGAAGGAATTTTTCTCGATGATGTCCAGCTCCTCGGCAATTTTGGTGCGGGCGAGGCCGGCCAGCAGCGCTGCTTTTGCGGCAACGTCACAGACAAAAAACACGGCGTCGCCGTTTTCAATACCACAAAGTTTCTTAAGCTCTGCCTGCGCGGCAGCGGGAACAAACTTGGCAATCGGGCCTTTTCCTTCAGCGCCGTCGAACAGGATATAACCCAAGCCCGGAGCCCCCTCGCCCTTCGCCCAGTCGTTCAGCTTGTCGAAGAAGCTGCGCGGACGGTCGGAGACTTTCGGCACACGGAGCGCACGCACTACGCCGCCCTTTTCCAGCACCGCCTTGAAAGCATTGAACGTCACATCGTCGCGTTTGAACACAGACGTCACATCCGCAATCACCAGCGGATTGCGCAGGTCGGGCTTGTCGTTGCCGTATTTGAGCATGGATTCATCGAAGG
>JAHFPI010000155.1:1978-4611 GCA_023266795.1 Rhodospirillales bacterium | reverse complement strand
CACTCTCCCCTGCCCGCGTTTCTGATCTCCTATTCGGATTCGGATTTCACCAATCCGCATGAAGTCGTGCTGCCGGATGCGCCGAAGGATTGCAGCGGTAACTTCACCCATATGGGCGCGAAATACTGGGGGATAGAATCACGCCGCCACAAGGCCACCGCCGTGCTGGAAAGCGAACAGGCGCTCGCCTACGACCACAACGCCCATAACTGGTTCCTGATCGGCCTGAAAGAACGCGCGACAGTACATACTCTCACCATCAGCACGAAATGGTACACCGGTAACCAAGTCCGTGCAGTGTCGGTTTATCTGAAAGACACCGTGACCGGAGAAAACAAACAGTTGCTGAACCGCGCGATGCTCGCGCCGGATAAAGAGCACAGCTTCACGATTCCGCCGACCACGACCACGGAATGCCTCGTTGAATGTTATTACGAAGGTGGGATTGCCCGCGTGAACCTGTTCGGCACGCCGGTGGAGCCAAGAACGCAGCAGCGGGTTAATCTGCTGGAAGGCGCTCAAATATCGCACGTTTCCAACGTCCACTACGGCGACCCCGCCCGCGCTATCGCCGGCGACCGGAAAGAGATGCACATGTTCGGCTGGGAATCCGCCCGTACCGGCTTCGGCGAACAGGCATTGTTCCATCTCAAAAAACCGGCGCAGCTTGAAGAGATCGTCGTCGATACCTACCTGCACCGGCTCAACGCCCCGCTCACCTGCCACGTCTTTGCGCTCAACGGATTTGGCGAGGAAAGCATGAAGTCCGCGCCGCGCTGGAAACTTGTTTTCGCTGACGGCAAAGAAACTATCCCCGATAATTTTCAGGAATATATGCTGGAGCAGAAATACCTGCCGGAAAAAAACTTCAAAATAAAGCTTCACCTCCCCGAAAACAGCCCGTGGAAACCCGTTCTACCCTTCGCCGCCCTTACGCCGGACACTTTCCACCGTTTCCGCCAGCTCGAAAACTGCGGTACGGTGACGCATGTGCTGTATATGCACTACCCGAACGGCGGCATTCACGGATTAAGGATGTATGGCGCGGAGAGCTAGTTTTGCAAGGCTCTCGTAACTTTCATAGTACAGATCAAACATCAGCCGGCTGACGAACAGGCTAACAGGAAAACAAAGGCCGCTGGCAATCCATGCGATCAGGTTGAACTCAGTCAGCGTCTTCGGCTTAATCCGGAAGTAAACGCGCCTGCTTATGAAGTAGATGAGCAGCCCGTAAACAGGGCCCAGAAACATCACCCCCAGAACAAAGCCGGCAACACCGGAAACGCTCCAAAAATTGTGCGTCTTGTCCAGAAACTGCAGGACGGCGTAAATCAGCATCCAGCTGCGCTCGCCAAAGGCCATCGCGCGGATGAGCGCCACCTGCAAATAGGCTTCCTCGACAAAACCGGCGGCTTTTTTCCGTTGTTCCAACGTTTGCGTGGAGTTCATGACAAAGCCGAGAGCCTGAACCAGGCGATTTTGTGAATCTGCTCCAATGCCGTCTCAAACTCCGCCGCAACTTCATTCTGGATACGTTTTCTGAAAGCTTTCAGAATATCCTCCCTTGTCAGCCCCTTCACGGCGATGATGAAAGGGAAGCCGAATTTACGGTTATAATCAGCATTGAGCTTCTGAAATTCGGCGAATTCCTGCGGCGTGCAGCGGTCAAGCCCCGCACCCGCCTGCTCCTGCACTGAAGCCTCGGCCATTTTCACCTTGCTGCCCAGCTCCGGATGCGCACAAATAAGGGCAAGTTTTTTATCGTGACCGGCCTGCGCAACAGCGGCTTTCATAGCCGCATGAATCTTCTCAATGCCCTCCGCGCCGTAAGCGGCTTCGGCAATCCACGGCGAATGCTCATAGATGCCGCCATAGCGTTTCAAAAATTCATCTTTGTGCATGATGCTTGTGCCAGTGACGGGCAATATCGATGCGGCGGCAGATCCAGACCTTGTCATGCTGCCGGACATACTTGAGAAAACGCTCCAGCGCCGCGATACGACCCGGCCTGCCGACCAGACGGCAATGCAGCCCGACCGACATCATTTTGCCGCCTTCGGCATAGAGCGTATCAAACGTATCTTTCAGATAGGCGAAATACTGCTCGCCGGAATTAAACCCCTGCATGCTGGCGAAGCGCATATCGTTCGCATCCAGCGTATAAGGGATAATCAGTTGCTTGCCCGACCAAAACGGCAGGTCATCGCTGTAATCGTCGGCGTCATACAAAAACCCGCCCTCCTCGGCGACCAGCCGCCGCGTGTTGGGGCTGGTGCGGCCGGTATACCAGCCCAGCGGCCTCTCTCCGGTCAGGCGTTTGATAATCTCGATGGCACGCCGCATGTGCTCGCGCTCGGTCTTTTCGTCAATGTCCTGATAATTGATCCAGCGGTAGCCGTGGGAACAGATTTCATGCCCGTCGCGGATAAAAACCTTGGCCATCTCCGGATATTTTTCTAGCGCCAGCGCCACCGCGAAAATCGTGGCCGGAATATTGTGTTTTTTAAACAGCCGCAGCAGCCGCCACACGCCCGCCCGGCTGCCGTATTCATACAGCGATTCCATGCTCATGTGGCGCGCGCCCTCAACTTTTGCAGCACCGATGATTTCGGAGAGAAAGGTCTCCGCGCCGG
>JAHFPI010000155.1:0-1968 GCA_023266795.1 Rhodospirillales bacterium | reverse complement strand
GGAATCGCCGTTCAGGACGCAGTTCTCCCCGCCCTCTTCATAGTTGAGCACGATCTGCACAGCAATCCGCGCGCCATCCGGCCACTGCGGATCCGGCGGAGTCTCGCCATAGCCCCTATAATCACGCGGATCTTTGGTAGTGTTTTTTTCCATGAAAACCTTATAATAACGTCTGACCTTAGCAAGGAGAGTAAAAATGGGCAAGCTGACAACACACGTACTGGATACCGCCCACGGCTGCCCCGGCAAAGGCATCGCTTTGCGTTTATACAGGTGCGGCAGCAAAGACACCCTGCTGGTTAAAGCAAAAACCAACGCCGATGGCCGCTGCGACGCGCCGATTTTATCGGGTACGGAAATGAAAGCCGGAACCTACCGCCTAGAATTCGACGTTGCCGCTTACTTCAAAGCCAAAGGCGTTAAACTTGCGAAAACCCCGTTTCTGGATGTCGTCACCATTCACTTCGGCATCGCCGACGCAAAAGCGCATTACCATGTGCCGCTGCTGGTCTCCCCTTACGGCTACAGCACCTATCGCGGAAGCTAGGGCCTTATTATTTTCTTACTTATTTTTGTTACTATCATAAAAATTTCCGGCATGCGCTATCCATAACCACGGAATGGGCAGGCGTAACTCTTTATGCCATATTGTCCCTTGTCTTTTAAGAATTGTATGGATAATGTACGAAAGCTTCAAATCAGGCCGCTTCATTTTAATGATTCTTACAACATAAGGATTTTTCGGGAATGGACACACAAGAAACGCCGCAGTCTGCTGACAAGGCGGAAGACGCTTCCCTAAAAGCAGCACTCCCTGCGTCTGTGAAGTCATTACCCAAAAGAGTGTGGCATTTTGCCAAGGAAGCCTGGAAAGACAACGACCTGTGGGTGCGTTCATCTGCCTTCGGCTCCGGACTCACCTTTATCGCCCAGGGCGCTATCGGCATCTACCTTCTTCTGGCAGCGCCTGTTGTTACCATTCTTACGGGAGCTGTTTTGTGCGGCGCATTCATCGGCATCGGCGCCTATGGCATGTATGCCGGAGCTACGGGTTTTCACAAGAGCGTAAAGGCTCTCTGGGCCAGAACCATGGAGAAATCCCTCCCCCAGCTGCTGGCTGAGACTGTGCTTGTCAAAAAAATTGCCGCCAACCCCCTCGTACAAAAATCTCTCGACTCAAAGGCAGGGAAAGCCCTGCAATGGGCCGTAAAAAAAACCTACAGCGCAGCTATTGTTGCCCTGTCTGCGGTGAAGCCGGTCGTTGCGACAGCCGCCCGCGCCGTGAAAGCTTTCCTTGGCAAAGCCGCCAGACATCCGCTTGCCAAAAAAATCGCCATGACACCGCCTGCCCGCAAGATTGCAAAAATACGGCAGGGCCTTTCACAAAAACACAGCGACCTTTTCATGGCTGCCCTGACGCTGGAGGGCGCGTCTTTCGCCGCCATCGCCGGTGTAGCTATCGTCGGCGCGCAACTGACGGCGCTTCCGGCCCTGACAATCGGCGCCTTTCTGAGCGCCACCATCCTTATCCCCGCATGGTGGGGACTTGGCGCGACTGTCGACATCTATCGCAGTACCAGCGTCCTCCTCCGCACGATACGCCACTGGAAGGATGACAAAACCGGCAAGCCCCGCGTCGAAAATAAGCCGGCGGCAGAACCCGTTCAACAGCCGCAACCGGCAGCTATATCACAGCTCGCGGCAGGAACCCTCACCCCTGCGTTCACAGAAGCGAGCTCCACGGAAAAAACTCCCGCAGCAAGCGCAACGCCTAAACCCGTCCTTGCCGCCAAACCCCCGCGCCCGTAACATCCGCCGTTCTGATGAAACACCATCCTTTTATTGACGGTCTCCGGGCAGTCGCCATCCTGCCGGTCATCCTTTTTCATTTTAATATGGCCCATGTCACCGGCGGCTACATCGGAGTTGACGTTTTTTTCGTCATCTCCGGTTTTTTGATTACGGGAC
>JAHFPI010000154.1 GCA_023266795.1 Rhodospirillales bacterium | reverse complement strand
TAATTGTTTATTAACATATTCATGAGATATTATAGGTGTATACCCAGCTTTATTTTATTTGGTCGTGTCATGTTAGAACAAACCATAAACATCCGTTCCTTTGGCTCGGACGCCGGTATTGTATTCAGAAAATTACGTATCCTTGCCGTTAGTTGTATCGCTTTCGTTCTCAGCGCCTGCCTGCCTATAGGCGACCAAACGATCAACACGGACCTCTTCAAAAGCAAGGAAGACATGAAAACGCGGGCGGCCGGACTCGAACCGGGAATGAGCAGAAAAGCCGTTTTTGAAAAAATCAGCATCGCCCCTGAAAAATTCTCGCGCATGAGCACCCAGGAGGTGCAAATGAGCATCTACGGCAATTCGCAGGTGCAGGGCTCTCCCGCGCAGCTGCAACAGTTCAAACAGCGGCTGCTGGTCTATGAAGGCTATTCCCTGCCTTATCGGGACATCAAAAGCAGCGGTTCGCTGGGCTTTGGCTCCCTCAGGGTCAACAAGAACGGCTATGACCTGAAACTGGTGCTGATATTTGAAAAAGGCCGACTCTTGCGCGCTTCGGTCGACGGCAATCAGGATGTCAATCAGGACGAGGATCAGTCCCTGTTCAACGTGCTGCTCAAGCGAGGCACGGGAATCAGCTTTTAATATAATTTCGTAAAACAATTAATATCCCCCTGACACCGGCATAAGCCGGGGTTTTGTTATCATAAATTCTGTTGACAATTCAGGCTCATATTCGTAGTTTCCGCTCGCCTGCGTAAGCAACCCTGAAAGCGGTTTTTGATGAGCCAGACACCTGACGAACTCGGCCAAAAGATCAAGGAGGCACGCGACAAGCAAAGCCCCAAACCGGCTGCCGCCAGTACCCAGTCCGGCGGAGGCAAGGCCCTGAGAGCGGCAACAGACCTTGCCGCCGCTCTTGTGGTCGGTGTGGTTTTAGGGTATTGGATTGACCGCTGGCTCGGCACAAAACCGTTCGGGATCATTCTCTTCCTGTTTCTGGGGTTCGCCGCCGGTTTTTTGAATCTCTACCGCGCCCAGACTGGTCAGAACGATAAGAATAAAGGTTAAGGAACAAGATTTTGCAAAGCCCTCTCGAACAGTTTGTCATCAAGCCTATCTTCCCTCTCCATCTGGGACAGTATGACATTTCCTTCACGCAATCCTCCCTCTGGATGGTTGTCGCCGTCGTCCTCACAACCCTGCTGATGACCCTGAGCGTGCGCGGCAGGGCGCTGGTTCCCGGCCGCTGGCAAAACATCGCTGAAATGCTTTATGAAGTCGTCTTCGGCCTTACCAGGGAATACCTGCACGAAGAAGGCCGCAAGTACTTCCCCTTCGTCTTCTCCCTCTTCATGATCGTGCTGATGGGAAACCTGCTCGGGCTCATCCCTTATTCCTTCACCTACACCAGCCATATCATTGTGACGGGCGCGCTGGCGCTTTTCGTTTTCGGCATGGCGACGCTGGTTGGAATCTGGAAGCACAAACTGCATTTCTTCTCGCTATTTCTGCCCTCGGGTCTGCCGATGCTGATGATACCGCTGATCATCCCCATCGAGATCATTTCATATCTTTCCCGTCCGCTCAGCCTGTCCGTCCGTCTCTGCGCCAACATGATGATGGGCCACACCATGCTGAAGCTGATCGCCGCTTTCTGCGCGTCTCTCGTGTTCCTCAGCGTCGGCCTAAAGCTTGTGGGCATCATTCCTTTTGTGGTTAATACCGCGCTGATGGGGCTTGAGCTGCTGATTGCCTTCATTCAGGCCTACGTTTTCGCCATCCTGACATGCATCTATCTTAGGGATGCGATCGAACTGCACTAAGAACCAACGAAACAAAAAACAAGGAGATAAAAACTATGGACATGCAAACAGCAAAAGTAATCGCCGCCGGTCTGGCCGTTGTCGCGGTTCTGGGCCCCGGCATCGGGCTTGGCATCCTGTTCGGGAACATCATCAGCGCCATTGGCCGCAACCCGTCTGCTGCCGACGCCGTCAAGGGCACAGGCCTGATCTACTTCGCGCTTATCGAAGCCCTCGCCCTGTTCGCTCTCGGCATGGCGTTCTTTTTCATCTACGCGGTTTAACAAGGCTGAGAAAAATGAAGCATCCGGCGTTCCTTTTCATCCCGGCAGGCATACTGCTTTCACATCCCGCGCTGGCCGAAGAAAAAGGCCTGCCGCAGATGGACACGAGCACCTTTGCCAGCCAGCTGTTCTGGCTCTTCGTATGCTTCACGGCTCTCTACCTGCTGATGTCGAGGTTTTCCCTGCCCCGCGTGGCGGAGACGCTTGAAAAACGCCTCGCGCAGAAAGAAGACACCCTGAAGCAGGCTGGCCAGTGGAACGATGAAGCGGCAAAGACCAAAACGGAGTACGAGAAGTCTCTCGTCAAGGCGCAAAAAACTGCTGCAGCAGCAGCAGCCGCCGCCGAACGCAGCATGAGCGGCAAGATCTCGGAGGAACAAGCCAGGTTCGCGGACAATTCCCGCAAGCGCCTTGCCGCCGCCGAACAGAACATCGCCAAAGCAAAAGCAGAAGCGCTCCACTCCCTCTCGGACATTGCCGCCGATATCGCAGCCGAGATGGTGCAGAAAATCGCCGATGTCCAGATCAACAAGGCGGATGCCAAGAAAGCGGTTACGACCGCCATGCGGGAGGGTTAAGACATGGAAGCGGAAAATACAAGCTTCTTCGCCGACCCGCATTCCTGGGTTCTGTTTTCAACGATCGTCTTTGCGATTATCGCCTATACAAAGGGCAAAGCGCCCCTCCTGAAGATGCTCGACTCTCGCAGCGCCCGCATCAGGAGCGAACTGGATGAAGCCGAGCGCCTGAAGGGCGAAGCGCAGGCACTTCTCGCCGACTACCAGAAAAAGCACCGTGACGCTGTGCAGACCGCGCAAAAAATCGTCGATAACGCGCAGGAATCCGTAGCACGCCTCCAGCAGGAAGCCGAACGCAAACTGGCGGACAATCTCAAGCGTCGTGAAACCCTGTTGCTGGAGCGTATCGCCCGCGCCGAAGCCGCCGCCGTTCAGGAGCTCCGCCATCAGGCCGCCGACATCGCCGCCACCGCAGCCGAAAAACTGCTGGCCGATGCGATGGGCAAGCGCGGCACTAAGCTGGTTGAAGAGGCGATCGAGGAGTTGCCGCAGCGGCTGAACTGACGCTGTTTTCAATGGATTTCAGGAGGCGCTCATAATCTCTCGCCTTTGTCGCGACGAGAAGTGCCGTTGTGTTATCATCCCTGAAATTGAAGGGGTCTATCTCCCGCCAGCCGGCGACCAGTTTTCCCTCCTGCACATAGCCGCTGCACATATCCCAGAATTGTTTCATCTTCCCCGCGTCGGCCGGCACTGATTGATCCGGCCAGGCTTCATTAAATGCCTGCCTCAACGGGGCATAGAGTTGCTCCTGCGCTTCCACCGCCTCCCGTACTTCCTCCGACATTCCTTCCGGACGCTTCAGGACTTTATCGCCAAGCTTTTTCAGGGCGCGCCTCACGGGCACCATATTCTGCGTCAATCTGGAGACTGCCAACCTGTCAATAACAACAGGTATCCCTTCAGAAAATCTCGGCGTCTTCACCGGCATGAGCCCGATATTGCGTATGCCTTTATCCCAGAAATCGATCATCTCCCTGCGCAACTGTTCATCGAGGTAATAAATGTCCGCATCTTTTTTTTCCATGTGACAGCCGGGGCATATCTCGATTACCGCCGCGCCGGCATCGATGATGGCCAGCGGCTGCAAAACCCACGCGCTGTCATTGAACCTGTCGAACCTGAACTCGGAAACGGAATCGTCTGCATTTTCCACACGGATGACCGCGCCATAACGGTTGAGGAAGATCAGCCCGCCCTCCGTACCATCGTAGAATTCACGCCGGGATTCCGGTGCCGGCAGCCCCATGTATTGAAAGGCGTAAAAAACATTCCGCACCGTCACGTCATCGAAGAGGTTTTTCAGGTAATCGGCAAATTCCGTTCGTGGCAATGCCGCCGCCACTTCATCAAATTCCGATTTCAAGTCTATCGGTTCCATGCATTATCCCCTGCAAACGCAAGATAATTATATCACGGCAATAGTAAAAATTATATGAAAACAAAATTAACACGTTGTTATATATGACATTTTACCCCATGCAAAAAGGGAAAAGAGGGCGTAAATTAAGAGCATTCAAAGCAAGGGTTTTCAACATGAAACAGGCCAGCAAAGAGATACCTCCCATGACCGATCTTGACGCATTGATGACGCGGATGAACGACGCCTATCACCTCGACGAGAATATCTCGGTGAAAGAACATCTGGAAGCAATCCATCTCACGCCGGACGCGAATGCGCGGATTAAGGCGCAGGCCAAAAAACTTGTTGAAACCGTCCGCGCCAACCGCAGCCGTTTTGGCGGGCTCGACAGTTTCCTACAGGAGTTCGGCCTCTCGACCCGCGAGGGCATCGCGCTGATGTGCCTCTCCGAGGCGCTGCTGCGGATTCCGGATGCCGAAACGGCAGACAAGCTGATCCGCGACAAAATCGGCAACGCCGACTGGGACCAGCACCTCGGCAAAGGCCCCGACCTGTTTGTGAACGCCTCGACGTGGGCGCTGATGCTGACCGGCAAGGTCA